>DAIOHA010000021.1:0-12041 GCA_036744955.1 Thermoleophilaceae bacterium
TCCTGAACGCCGACCACGCGCGGCGCGTGGTGATCGTCAAGCGCAGCCTGAGCCCGGGCTTCGCCGGCATCGACAACCCGCTCTTCTACGACCAGGAGCGCACGACGATGCTGTTCTCGGACGCCAAGCAGGGCCTCGAGGGCGTCACCCAGGCGGTCAAGAGCCAGGGCTGAGCGCCTAGGAGGCGAGCGCGTCGCGCTCGAGGTCTAGCTCCGTGCGCACGCCGAGCGCGTGCAGCGCGTCGTTCGCCGCCTCGAGGTCCTCCGCTCCGCGAACCGCACGGGCGAGCCGCGCGGCGGTGGCCAGCGCCACCGGCACGCTGAAGAAGAAGGTGAGCGCCCCGAGCGGAGAGAGCTCCACCCTGCGACGGCCGCGGCGGATGATTGCCGCGCCCGTCTCGCCGCGAAAGCAGCGCAGCGGCTGGGCGCTCGCCTCGGTCGGGACGTGCGCGATCGCGCGCTCGAGCAGCTCGGCGGTGGGGGCGGTCAGCAAGCGGGCGCCCGCGAGCCCTCCGCCGCCGGCGACCTCCGCGACGCGCTCGAGGACCTCGTCGGGCTCGAGCTCGCCGTCGCAGCCCGGACCGAAGACCGCTCCGAGCACGGCGAGCCCGCGCTCGGCGAGCTCGGCGCCGGCGGCGAGCAGGACCGCGTCGCACAGCGGGCTCGAGAGCCCCGGCTCGTGGCCGTGGGCGAGCGCGTCGCCGCCCTCGTCGACGAGCACGAGCGCGTCGGCCCCGAGACGGCCCAGGGCGGCCTCGAGGCCGGCGACCACCGCGCCGGGCCCCCCGGTGGGGTCGACGAGCAGCGTCGCCTCGCCGGTCAGCTCGGCCGTGCGCGCCTCGGCGAGGCGCACGCCGCTCGCGGCGACGTGGGTGCGCGGGCCCGCCAGCGCCGTGCCCGGTCCGAGGTGCTCGGCCAGCTCGTCGAGCTCGTCGAGCCCGCGTGGACCGGGGTGGGCGTCGACGACGATGCGCTCCCAAGTGGTGCCGCCGACGACCGGGCGCGCTCCGTGCACGCGCGCGAGCGGCTCGGCGACGCCGAGCGCGCCCACCACATCACCGCCGCCACCCACCCCGACGAGGAGCGGGCGGCGCGCGGCGGCGAGCAGTGCGTCGGCGTCGAGCATGCGCGCACGGGTGGCGGCGGGGGCCCGGGCGTGCCGGGCCGCCGCGGGCGCCGCCGGGGCGGCGGGCCGCTCTACTTGACGAAGCCCTCCTCCCGGAGGTACTGGCGGGCGACGTCCTCCGGCTCCTGCTTCTCGAGAACCCGCCGCGAGTTGAGCTCGATCATCACGCGCTCGGTCAGCGGCTTCTGCACACGCTCGACGACCTGCTGGGCCTCCGGGCCGAGCCGCTGCACGGCGTCGTCGCGGACGAGGAACGAGACGTTGTAGGGCGGGAAGAACTTCTTGTCGTCCTCGAACGTCTGGTATCTGCCGGTGTGAAGCTGAGCGTCGGTCGTGAACAGGAAGCCGACCTCCGCCTCGTCCTGGTCGAGCACTTCGTAGGTCTGCTCGCTCGCGACGTAGTCCTTGAACTTCATCCCGTACGCCTTCTGGACGCCGACGTAGCAGTCCTGACGCGGACGGCACTCCGGGTAGCCGGTGATCTTGAGGTCCTTGGCCTTGGGCGCAAGCTCGGACGTCGTGCGCACGCGCAGCCGGTCGGCGGTCTGCTTCGTCGCTCCGAGCCGGTAGGCGTTTTCGAACGGCGTCACCGGCAAGGCGGTGAGCTTGTCCCTCTTCACCCTGTCCTTGACCTCACTGTACGCCTGCTGGGGCTCCTTGGGCACGTCCTTCGCAGGGACCTTGTAGAGCGTGGTGAGGACGGTGCCCGTGTACTCCGGGTAGGCGTCAATCTCGCCTTCTTTGAGCGCCTTGAAGGCGATGACCTCCGAGCCCAGGTTGAGCTGGCGCTCGACCTTGAAGCCGGCGGCCTCGAGCGCCTGCGCGTAGATGTTCCCGAGCACGAGCTGCTCCGGGAAGTTCTTCGACCCGACGGTGATGCTCTTCGAGGCGTTCTGCGGGTTCTTGGCGATCGGCTGGTTGCCGCCGCCACCGCCGCCGCTTGCGCCACCACCAGCACCGCCACCGCCTCCCCCGCCTCCGCAGCCGGCGAGGGCCAGCGCGAGCACGGCGGCCACGAGAACCGCGATGTGACCTAGACCTGGACGTCTCATGTCGGTTGGGCTCCTTCCTTGTTGAGGAACGGGATCCGGCGCATGAGGCCGGGCGGCTCGCGTCCGGCCTTGAGCCCCCGCGGCGTGAGCGCACGCTGGAGGACGGTGATGAGCGCGTAAACGAGCACGGCCAGGAACGCGACGAGGATCGCCGCGCCGAGCAGGCCCGCCTGGCCGTAGACGTTGACGCTCACGATCGGCGTGCCGAGCGTGTCGACGCTGGCGAGTGGCCCGAGGATCGCCGTCGCGACGACGCTGATCGCCGACAGCTGGAGGCCGCCGAAGATCGAGCGCACGGCGAGCGGCAGCTCGACGCGCCGCACGATCTGGCCTTCACTCATGCCCATACCGCGCGCGGCGTCGACGGCGTCGGGTTCGACGCCGCGCACGCCCACGTAGGTGTTGGTGAGCAGCGGCGGGATCGCGAGCAGCGTAAGGGCGATGAGCACGTTTAGGAAGCCGATTCCCAGAAAGGCGATGAAGAACGCGATGAGCGCGAGCGTCGGGACGGCGCGGCCGACGTTCGAGACGCTGACCGCGAAGAACTCGCCGCGCCCGACGTGTCCGAGGCACAACCCGAGCGGGAGCGCGATCGCCGCGGCTATGGCCACCGCGAGCACGCTCAGGAGCATGTGGTTCGCGGTCAGCGCGAGCATCTCACCCATGCCCCCGACCTGCACGCCGCCTGTGACGGACTCGCGCGGCACGAGCAAGAACCTGATCGCGTCGACGAAGTTGAGGCCCTCCTGGGCGAGGAACGAGGAGAGGGTGCCGCTCACGCGATCGCCGCCCTCCGCCACGGCGTGGCGATCCGCTGGCCGCCGATGATGAGCAGGTCGAAGGCTGCGGCGAGCAGGACCGCGAGCCCGCCGGCCACGACGACGTTCGAGCGGAAGGTGATGTCCTGGTAGATCTGCTCGCCGAGCCCTCCGGCGCCGGCGAAGAAGGCGAGCGTCGCGAGGTTGACAGTCGTGACCGTCGCGATCCGCAGCCCGGCCAGGATCTCGGGCACGGCCAGCGGCAGCTCGACGCGCCACAGGACCTGGCGGTCGGTCAGTCCCATGCCGCGCGCCGCGTCGCGCGTCTCCTCGGGCACGTTTTCGAGCCCGTTGACCGCGTTGCGGAACAGAAAGACCTGCGTGTAGGCGACGAGCGCGATGATCGCCGTCAGGCTCGTGCGCCCCGTGACCGGCAGCAGGAGCAGGAAGGCGGCAACGCTCGGGATCGTGAAGAGCACGCTCGTGAACGCGGAGATCGGCGGCTTGAGCCACTGACGGCGGTGTGCCAGAAGCGCGAGCACGAACGAGATCGCGAAGCCGAGCGCCACGGAGACGACGGTCAGGAACACGTGCTGCACGAGCGGCTCGACGTAGCGGTCGAGGTTGTCGACGATCCAGTCGGGGCAGAAGCCGTCCTCGGACACGCACGTGCCCCCGCGCCGGCTGCGGATGTCGAGCTGTGCGAGCACGAGCTCGAGGCCGCTCATGCGGACTCGGCCACCGGCCTCGTCGGCCTCGCGGCTGCTCCCTCGGCGAGCTCGGTGCCGGTGTGGACGCGCTCCGGTGGGAGCTGGAGCGCCTGCGAGACGATCTCGAGCGACAGCACGCCCGCTAGGCGGCCGCCCGCGTCGACCACCGGGCTCCATCGGACCTCCGACTCGATCAGGTCGGCGAGCGCGTCGCGCAGCACGTCGTCGAGCTCGACGAGCGGCTCGGCGCGCGCGCGCAGCTCGGCGCGTACGCGCTCGCCCGTCAGGCCGCGCTCGGATAGCCAGCCCTGCGGACGGCCCTCGTCGTCGACGAGCAGCGGCATCTCGATGTCGGCGTCGGCGACCTTCGCGCGCGCCTCGGCGACCGGCTCACCGGCGCGCACCGTCGGCGCGCGCCAGAGGTCGATGTCGCGCACGCGCTGGAGCGCCAGCCGCTTGAGCGCGCGGTCGGCGCCCACGAAGTCCTCGACGAACTCGTCGGCCGGGTACATGAGCAGCTCGGCCGGCGAGGCGTACTGCGCGAGCCGGCCCCCCTTGCGCAGCACGGCGATGCGGTCGCCAATCTTGATCGCCTCGTCGATGTCGTGGGTGACGAAGACGATCGTCTTGCGGATCTCGCGCTGGAGGCGCAGGAACTCGTTCTGGAGCCGCTCGCGGTTGATCGGGTCGATCGCGCCGAACGGCTCGTCCATGAGCATGAGCGGCGGGTCGGCGGCGAGCGCGCGAGCGACGCCCACGCGCTGGCGCTGGCCGCCCGAGAGCTGGCTCGCGTAGCGCTCGCCCGCGTCCGGGTCGAGCGACACGAGCTCGAGCAGCTCGCGCACGCGCGCGTCGATCCGCTCGCGGTCCCAGCCGAGCAGGCGCGGCACGACGCCGATGTTGGCGGCGACCGTGAGGTGCGGGAAGAGCCCGATCTGCTGGATCGCGTAGCCGATGTCGCGTCGCAGCTCGGCCGGCGCGCGGTCGCGCACGCTGCGCCCGTCGAGAAGAATGTCGCCCTCGCTGATCTCGATCATGCGGTTGACCATCCGCATGGCCGTCGTCTTGCCGCACCCCGACGGGCCGACGAGCACGCAGATCTCGCCCGCGGGGACCGTAAGCGACAGCCGATCTACTGCCGGCTCGTCTTGGCCGGGGTAGCGCTTGGTCGTCGCGCGGAACTCGAGCTCCGCCGCCTCGTGGCGAGGCTCCTCGGAGCGGGCGGCGGGTTCCTGGGTGGTCACTTCAGCTGGGCCGGCCGGCAAGGGCCGGCACAGGGTGTGAAGACACGAATTCTCCCACACCGTGCGGAGGCGGCGGCCTCCGCACGGCCGACCGGGCGCCGCCGCGTTGACCCTGACGAACGCGCGGGTATACGGACGTGCGGGGGCGCGGCGAGCGAGCGGCTCGTGCGAGCACGGCCCGCGCGTCGGCCGAAAGGAGCAGAGGTGGCGACCACGAGGGGCAGCGAGGACCAGCTGGAGCGCGAGCTCCAGGAGCTGATCCAGCAGAGCACGTTCGACCCGCCGGCCGACTTCCGCGAGCACGCCCGCGTCGCCGACGACGAGCCTTACCGGGAGGCCGAGCGCGACCCCGAGGGCTTCTGGCTCGAGCGCGCGCGCGAGCTCGCCTGGTTCCGCGAGCCATCGGAGTCGCTCGACGACTCGGACCCACCGTTCTACCGCTGGTTCGCCGACGGGACACTCAACGCCTCGTACAACTGCCTCGACCGCCACGTGGAGGCGGGGTCCGGCGACCGCGTCGCCTTCCACTGGCGCGGCGAGGAGGGCGAGCAGGAGGATTGGACCTACGCCGACCTGCTGCGCGACGTGCAGCGCCTGGCGGGCGGGCTCAAGGCGCGCGGCATCGGCCGCGGCGACGTCGTCGGGATCTACCTGCCGATGATCCCGGAGGTAGTCGTCGCGATGCTCGCGTGCGCGCGCATCGGGGCGCCGCACAACGTCGTGTTCGGCGGCTTTGCGCCTCAGTCGGTCGCCGAGCGGATGCGGGTGTCGGAGGCCAAGGCGCTGATCACCGCCGACGGCGCGCGACGCAAGGGCCAGACGAGCCCCGTCAAGGCGAAGGTCGACGAGGAGGGCATCGGCGACCTCGCCCACATGGACACGATCGTCGTCGTGCGCCGCACGGGCGTCGAGTGCGAGCTGGAGGAGGGCCGCGACGTCGCCTACGACGAGCTGCTCGCCGACGCCGACGACGAGTGCCCGGCCGAGGAGCTAGAGGCCGAGCACCCGCTGTACATCCTCTACACCTCGGGCTCGACCGCGAGCCCCAAGGGGATCCTGCACACCACCGGCGGCTACCTCACCGGCGTGGCGTGGACGACCAAGGTGGTCTTCGACGTGCGCCCGGAGGAGGACGTCTTCTGGTGCGCCGCCGACGTGGGCTGGGTCACCGGCCACTCCTACATCGTCTACGGCCCGCTGCTCAACGGGTTGACCTCGGTGATGTGGGAGGGCGGCCCCGACTACCCCAACAAGGACATCTGGTGGGAGCTCGTCGAGCGCTACGGCGTGACGACCCTCTACACGGCGCCGACTGCGATCCGCGCGTTCATGAAGTGGGGCGTCGAGTACCCCGAGCGCCACGACCTCTCCTCGCTGAGGCTGCTCGGCACCGTGGGCGAGCCGATCAACCCCAAGGCCTGGGCGTGGTACCACAAGGTCATCGGCGACGAGCGCTGCCCGATCGTCGATACCTGGTGGCAGACAGAGACGGGCGCGATCATGATCAGTCCGCTCCCGGGCGTGACGCCTACTAAGCCGGGCTCGGCCACGCTGCCGCTCCCGGGGATCGACGCGGCGGTCCTCGACGAGGACGGAGAGGAGATCGAGGAGGGTCAGGGCTACCTGGTGCTGAGGCGGCCGTGGCCGGCGATGCTGCGCACGCTCTACCGCGAGGAGGACCGCTACGTCGACACATACTTCGAGCGGTTTGGCCGCGAGACGTACCTGGTCGGCGATGCCGCGCACCGCGACGAGGACGGCTACTTCTGGGTCGTCGGTCGCATCGACGACGTGATCAACGTGTCGGGCCACCGCATGTCGACGGCCGAGATCGAGTCAGCGATCGTCTCCTACGACTACGTCGCCGAGTCCGCGGTCATCGGCCAGGAGGACGAGGACACGGGCCAGGCGGTGACCGCCTTCGTCACCCTCGAGGGCGACGCCGAGGCCGACGAGTCGACCGAGCAGGCGATCCGCGAGCACGTCGCCCAGCGGATCGGCAAGGTCGCCCGACCGAAGCGGATCATCTGGGCCGACGACCTGCCGAAGACGCGCTCCGGGAAGATCATGCGCCGGCTCCTGCGCGACATCGCCGAGGGAAACGAGCTCGGAGACGTGAGCACGTTGCGCGAGCCGGGCGTGATGGACGACCTCGCCCAGAAGGTGCAGGACCGCGGGGACGAGGACGAGTAGCCCCCGGTTGACGGCGCGTCGGAGCGCTGCAAAAATGACGGGGTCGTCACTTTTGGCCGCCCGCGACGACCTTTGAATGAGCGCCCTTCCCCGCGTCTGCGTCATCGGAGCCGGTTCCTCCGGCATCACCGCCGCCAAGGCGCTGCTCGACCGCGGCATCTCGTTCGACACGCTCGAGATGAGCGACCGGGTCGGAGGCAACTGGGCGATCGACAACCCGAACGGTGTGTCGTCGGCCTACCGCTCGCTGCACATCAACACCTCGCGCGAGCGCATGGAGTACTCGGACTACCCGATGCCGAAGTCGTACCCCGACTTCCCCAAGCACACCCACATCGCGCGCTACTTCAACGACTACGTCGACCACTTCGAGCTGCGCGAGCGGATCGAGTTCGAGACCCGCGTCGACCACGCCGACCGCCGCGACGACCGAGTCTGGGAGGTGCGCGTGACCGGGCCCCGCGGTGAGGAGACGCGCGAGTACGACGCGCTCGTCGTGGCCAACGGCCACCACTGGGACCCGCGCTGGCCCGAGCCGCCGTTTCCCGGCTCCTTCGACGGCGTGGAGATGCACGCGCACCACTACCGCCACGCCGACGATTGGCACGGCAAGCGCGTCGTCGTGCTCGGGATGGGCAACAGCGCCATGGACATCGCGGTCGAGGCGAGCTACGTGGCCGAGAAGGTCGTGCTCGCCGCCCGGCGCGGCGCGCACGTCGTGCCGAAATACATCTTCGGCCGGCCGATCGACCAGATCGGCGCGTCGCCGCGGATCCCGTTTGCCGTCCGCCGGCGGATCATCGAGGGTCTCCTGCGCGTCTACCAGGGCACGATGGAGCAGTACGGGCTCCCGAAGCCCGACCACCGCTTCGGTGAGGCGCACCCCACGATTTCGGCCGACCTCCTGAACCGGGTCGCGCACGGCGAGGTCCACCCGAAGCCGAACATCGAGCGTCTCGAGGGCGACCGCGTCCGCTTCGCCGACGGCTCGGTCGAGGAGGCCGACGTGATCGTCTACTGCACGGGCTACCGGGTCACGTTCCCGTTCTTCGACGAGCGCTTGATCTCCGCCCCCGACAACGACCTGCCGCTTTTCAAGCGGACCTTCCACCCCGACATCGAGAACGTCTTCTTCGTCGGGCTGATGCAGCCGCTCGGGGCGATCATGCCGATCGCCGAGCGCCAGGGAGTGTGGCTCGCCGACTACCTCACCGGCCGGTACGCGCTGCCCTCGCGCGCGCGGATGCGGGCCGACATGGAACGCGAGCGCGAGCGCATGTTCAAGCGTTATGTGCGCTCGAAGCGGCACACGATGCAGGTCGACTACGACGACTTCATGCTCGAGCTCGAGCGCGAGATGGCGCGCGGTCGCGAGCGCGCGCGGGCGCACGGAGGGGCGCTGCCCGTCGCCGCGCGGGCCCGCGCCGGGGGCCTCCCCGCAGCGGCGTGAGCAGCCCGGCGGCTGCCCCGCCCTCGGGGGCGAACGGGGGGCGGCGCGAGCGCACGAAGGCCGAGAACCGCGCGACGATCCTGCGCGCCGCGCGCGTGACGTTCGCCGAGGAGGGCTACGAAGCGAGCTCGATCCGCGACATCGTCCGGCGCACCGCACTCGCGTCGGGCACCTTCTACAACTACTTTCCCGACAAGGAGTCGGTTCTGCGCGCGCTCGTCGAGGAGCGCGCCGCTGACCTCCGCGAGCGCCTGCGTGCCGCGCGCGCGGGTGCGCCTGACTTCGAGACCCTGGTCCGCGAGGCCTACCGCGTCTACTTCTCCTTCCTCGCCGAAGACCCGGTGATGCTCGCGCTCCTGCGGCGCAACGCCGCGCCGGTGCGCGCTCTCGCCGGCGAGCCCGAGCTCGCGGGCGGCGTCGACGACCTGCTCGGCGATCTGCGTGCGATCGTGGCGAGCGGGGTGGCGCCGCCCTTCGACGTCGAGTTCATGGCCGCGGCCATGGCCGGCGCGGGCTTCGAGATCGCGGTGCGGATGCTCGAGCGCTATCCGCGCGACGCCGCCGCCGCGGCCGAGTTCGCCGCCGGACTCTTCCTCGGCGGCGCGGAGCGGCTCGCGCGCACCGGCGTGGATGCTGCCGCGGCCAGGCACGGGGAGGGAGACGAGGGAGGTGTCTAAGGCCGGCTTCGACGCGTCGCTCGCCCTCGAGCGTCAGCTCGGGGGAGCACGATGCGCATCGGCGCCGGCGGCCTCGCTGCGGCGCGCGGCGCGTCCGAGCTCCTGCTCGAGCTCGCGACGCAGCGCGCGGATCGTCGCCTCGTCGGCGACGGGCTCCTCGAGCTCATCCGTCCGGCGCGGTGGCGCCTCGTCGCCGAGCACGCGAACGAGCACCGATGCGAGCCCACCTCGGGGCGCGTCGGGGCTCGGCGACGGTGCGGACGGAGGGGTGGGCGCCGCGGACGGCGGAGGACGCAGACGGGAACGCAGGCGAGCGTGCCAGCTCATCGCAGGGCGCGGGTGGTGCGCGCGTCCGGGTTCATCGCGGTCATGTTCCCCCCGCGGGCGGACGCCGAGTATGCGAGGCTGCCGTTATGAAGCTCTACATCTGCTGGGGGCTCTTTCCGAGCCCGCGCCCCGGCGGTCACCCGTGTAAGAACGGCTACGAGGCGCTGCGCGAGGCGGGCCACAATCCCGAGGTCGTCAAGTCCTACGGGCTCGCACTCCTGCCCGACGCGGTCAACCGCACGGAGGGCCGGCGCGAGGCCAAGCGGCTGACGGGCAAGACGACCGTGCCCGTGCTCGTGACCGATGACGGCGAGGTCGTCGCCGATTCGAAGAACATCGTCGCCTGGGCGCGCGAGCACCCTGCGAGCGCGACCGGCGACGCGAGCGCCGGACGTCCCGCGTCGAGCTGACCGCGGCCGCCGGGGCCTCGCACGGCCGCCCGAGAGGGTGCCGGGGGGAATCGCGGCCCGGACTAGGATGCCGCCGTGCGCGCTGTCACCATCCGCGACGAGGAGCTGATCGTCGACGAGCATCCCGATCCGCGGCCCGGCGCGGGAGAGATCCTCGTACGCGTGGGTGGCGCCGGCCTCAACGGGGCCGACATGCTCCAGCGCCGCGGGCGGTACCCGGCGCCGCCCGGCTCATCCTCCGATGTCCCCGGCCTCGAGTTTGCGGGAGAGGTCGTTGCTCGTGGCGAGGGCGCCGAGCGGTTCGCGGAGGGCGACCGGGTCATGGCGGTCGTCGGCGGGGGCGGGCAGGCCGAGCTGTGCGTCGTCCACGAGCGCGGCGCGATGCCCGTGCCCGAAGCGCTCGGCTGGGCTGAGGCCGGCGGGTTCCCCGAGGTCTTCGTGACGGCCGACGACGCTCTCTTCTCGCAGGCGAGCCTCGAGCACGGCGAGCGGCTGCTTGTGCACGGCGCGGCGGGCGGCGTCGGAACCGCGGCGGTCCAGCTCGCCCGGGCGGCCGGGGCGCGCGTTACCGCCACCGTGCGGCGGCAGGAGCTGCGGCGCGAGGTGGAGCGACTCGGGGCCGAGCGCGCGATCGACCCGCAGGGCTTCGAGGAGCACGGTCCCTTCGACGTGATCCTCGAGCTCGTGGGTGCGCCCAACTTTCCCGCGAACCTGAGCGCGCTCGCGACCGGCGGGCGGATCGTCGTCATCGGCGTCGGCGCAGGGCCGAAGGTCGAGGGGCTCAACCTGCTCGCACTGATGGGCAAGCGCGCGCAGCTGATGGGCTCCACGCTCCGCGCGCGGCCGCTCGAGGAGAAGGCGCTCGTGACGCGCCGCGTGGAGCGACGGGTCGTGCCCCTCGTGGAGGCCGGCAGCGTGGCGGTCCCGGTGGCCGAGACGTTCCCGCTCGAGGCCGCAACCGACGCCTACGAGCGGTTCGAGGCCGGCGGCAAGCTCGGCAAGATAGTTCTCACATTCGACTGAGCGTCGCAGCGCGTCGCGCGCCGCTCGTTAGGCGGTGCCAATCATCATCAAACTAGTTCAGATGGTGTAGAACGCGGCCCGCGATGAGCACCGCGCTTGAGCCAAGCGTCTCGTACCTCGTGTGCGCCACACCGCGGAGCGGCAGCACGCTGCTGTGCGAGGCGCTGAGCGGCCTCGCCGGGCGCCCCGCGGAGTACTTCGAGGCGATGTACGACACGGGGCTCCCGCGCCGGCCGACGGACTACTTCGAGGGACTGCGCGCCATCCCGGCGGCGAGCTTCCTCGCAGACCAGCTCCCGACCGAGGGCGGCGAGGCGCGTGAGGCCCTAAGCCAGGCCGCCACCTACCGCGACTACCTCGCGTGGGTCCTGCGCACCGGCACCACGCCCAACGGGGTGTTCGGCGCGAAGCTCATGTGGGGGCACGTCGACCACCTCGTCGCCTATCTTCGCGACCTGCGCGAGCACGCGGGCAAGCCCCTGCCGCAGATGCTCGACGACGTATTCCCGTCGCTGCGCTACTTGCGCGTGCTGCGCCGCGACCGCGTGCGCCAGGCCGTCTCGCTGTGGAAGGCGCTCCAAACCGCCACATGGCGCGTCGACCGCTCGCGCGCCGGCGACGAGGCAACCGCGCGTGAGCGCGAGCCCCAGTTCTCCTTCGACGCCATCGACTACCTCCAGCGCCAGATCACCGCGCAGGAGGCGGCCTGGACGAACTACTTCGAGGAAAACGGTATCGAGCCGCTGACCATCGTCTACGAGGAGCTCGTCGAGAGCTTCGAGGAGACGCTCGACCGGGTGCTCGCATTCCTTGACGTACCCGCGGACGAGCGCACCGTGCCCGAGCTCGCCATGCGCCGGCAGTCCGACTCCACCTCGGAGGAGTGGGTAGAGCGCTACCACCGCGGCGAGACGGTGCGCGCGCGAGACTGAGGCTCCGATGACCGACCGCCCGAACATCGTCTACATGCACTCGCACGACACCGGGCGCTACGTCCAGCCCTACGGCTACGCGCTCCCGACCCCGAACATCCAGCGCCTCGCCGACCAGGGGATCCTCTTCCGCAAGGCGT
>DAIOHA010000022.1:0-11999 GCA_036744955.1 Thermoleophilaceae bacterium
GCGCTCGGGCGCTGGGTCGCGAGCACGAGGTGGATGCCTACGGCGCGCGACTTCTGGGCGAGTCGGATGATCGCGTCCTCGACGTCGGCGGGCGCGACCATCATCAGGTCGGCAAGCTCGTCGATCACGCACAGCACGTAGGGCAGCGGGCGCTCGCCGCGGCGCTCGCGCGCCTTGTTGAGCTCGACGAGGCTGCGCGCCCGCGCGAGGCTCATGACCGAGTAGCGCTCCTCCATCTCCTTGATCAGGTTGGCCAGCACATTCGCCGCCACGCGTGGGCTCGTGACCACCGGCGTGATCAGGTGCGGGATCGAGTCGTAGTGGTTGAGCTCGACCTGCTTCGGGTCGACGAGCACGAGCTTCACGTCGTGGGGCGAGGCGTGCAGGAGGATCGAGGAGAGGATCGCGTTGACGCAGCCCGACTTGCCCGAGCCCGTCGTGCCCGCGACGAGCAGGTGCGGCTGCTTGGCGAGGTCGGTGCCGATCGCCTTGCCGGCGATGTCCTTGCCGAGCCACACCGAGAGCGGCGACCAGCCGCTCGGGGCCTCCTGGTAGACGTCGCCGAGGTGGACGATCCGCCGCGTGCGGTTTGGGACCTCGACCCCGACCGCGGTCTTGCCCGGTATCGGCGCGAGGATCCGGACGTCAGTGGCCGCGAGCGCGTACGCGATGTCGTCCTTGAGCTGGGAGACCTTGGACATCTTCGTGCCGGGTGCGAGGCGGAGCTCGTAGCGGGTCACGTGCGGTCCTGAGACCGTGCCGGTGACCGTCGCCTCGATCCCGAAGTGCGAAAGCGCCTCGACGAGCTGCTTGGCCAGGCGGGTCTCCTCGCCCGTGTCCACGCGCGCGCCGCCGTCCTTCGAGCGGTGCAGGAAGCTCGGAGGCGGCGGAACGTACACGAAGTCGTCGGCCTCGGTGACCGAGGCGCGCAGGTGACCCTGGGGCGTGAGGTCGTCGGCGGACGGGCCCGCGACGGCCTCGGCGGTCGCCTCGTCGGCCTCGTCCTCCGGCGCCCCGGACTCTGCCCGGGGGGCCACCACCGCCGCGTCCTCCTCATCGCGGAGCTGGGCGACGAGCGAATCCGCTTCGGAGCCGGAAGCGCCGCCGGCGTGCTCGCCGGGCCCGGCGTGCGCGCTCGACGCGCGCGCCGGGCCGAACTCGGGCGGCTCGGAGAAGTGGGGGACCTCGCCGAGGAAGGTTTCCTCGCCCTCGTCGTGCTCCCGGGGCGGCACCTCGACGTGCGTCGCACGCACGATCGGCTCGACCTCCGGCGCGTGCAGCGGCTCCTCCTCGAGCTCGTAGTCGGACCCACCCGTGGCCTCGGCGCGGGAATCGTCGTCGGCGGCGAGCTCCGCCCGCTTTCGACGCGTTCGCTCCGACGAGCGCTTGTTGGGACGCGGATGGCCATGCGTCCGTCGCGACCGGCGCGTGACGAGCGCCGCGAACTCGCCGGTCGACTGGCGCACGCGCCGCGAGGTCGAGGCCATGCCCTCGCCCGTCGCCCTGATCACGCCGGCGACGGTCGCGCCCGTGAGCAGCAGGAGCGCCGCGAGCAGCAGGAATACGACGAGGATGTCGGTCCCCGCCTCCTGCAGCAGCGTCCGCGTGAGCCAGAAGAGCGCCTCGCCCGCCGCCCCGCCGTGCACGCGGAAGAACGCGGGGTCGAAGAACCCCGCACGTTCCGGGCGATCCGGTCCGAGTCCGAAGGTCTCGGCCGCGAAGCCGAGCAGGAGTGCGGCGCCGAGGCACAGCGAGCCGGCCTTGAGCGGGCGCACCGAGGGGAGCATCGGACGCATGACGAGCGTCGCGCCCACCGCGAACACTCCCACTGGCGCCAGGTAAGCGACCCGGCCGCCGAGAAAGATGAGCGCACCCGCGAGCCACTCGCCGAGCGCGCCGCCCGCCCAGCCCAGGTAGAAGATGCAGGTCAGAAAGGCGGCGACCGCGACGAGCGCAAGCCCGATCACGTCGAGATGACGCTGCTCGAGCTGGGGAAGCTGGGGAAGGCGGGGCGATCGGCGCGCGCCGCGCGGACGCCGCCTCTTGGGCGAACGACGGGCCATTCACAGTCGTCCTTCGACGCCCTCACCTCCGCCCCTTCTCACGCTCGACCCGGCCTCAGGAGACCCGCCTGCCTGTGCCCCGAGCGTCCGGCGGGCGCCTACCATGATGGGTATGGCCCGCAACGCCCGCGTGCTCGTGGTCGAGGACGACGTCGAGATCGCCGGTGCGCTGCGACGCTCGCTCGCGCTCGAGGGCTACGACGTGGAGCTCGCCGGCGACGGCATCGTCGCGCTCGACCGCGCCGAGGCCTATGAGCCCGACGCCGTGGTGCTCGACCTCGGGCTGCCCAAGCTCGACGGGGTCGAGGTGTGCCGGCGGCTGCGCGCTGAGGGCGACGTTCCCATTCTCGTCCTCACCGCCCGCGACGAGCTCGAGTCGCGCGTCGAGGGGCTCGACTCGGGCGCCGACGACTACCTCGTGAAGCCGTTCGAGCGGGCTGAGCTGCTCGCGCGCGTGCGCGCCCTCCTGCGCCGCCGACCGCCGCGCGGGACCGCCTCGATCGTCGTTGGAGACCTGAGCCTCAACCCCGACCGCCGCGAGGCGCGCCGCGGCGAGCGCCCGCTGGACCTGACGAGCCGCGAGTTCGAGCTGCTCGAGCACCTCATGCACAACGAGCGCCTCGTCGTATCGCGAGAGTCGCTGCTCGAGGAGGTCTGGGGCTATGCGCCGTTCTCCGAGACCAACACCGTCGACGTGTTCATCTCGAACGTGCGTCGCAAGCTCGAGGCCGGCGGCGAGCCGCGCATGCTCCACACGGTCCGCGGAGCGGGCTACGTGCTCAGGGCGGCCTAGTCGTGCGCCGTCGCTTCAACCGCCTTCCGATCCGCTGGCGGCTGGCCCTCACCTCGGCGGGGCTGACCTTCGTCATACTCACGGCGTTCGCGCTCGTCACCGGGGCTTTCACTGCCGACCGCCTGCGCACCGACTTCGACAACGACCTGCGCTCGCGGGCGGCCGACCTCAAGGACCGAATCAGGGCCGCGCGCGAGTTCCCGTCGGGGCGGGTCATCCTCGAGCAGACCGACCTCGTCCAGGTCATCGTCAGGGTCGCCGCCTCGGGCGATGGCGCGGTGCGCGTGATCGACACGAAGGGCGAGGTCGTGGCGCCCGACGCGGGAGCGCCGGACCTCGGCCCCCCGCGCGAGGGCGTGCGCCAGGTCGGCGCCTACCGCGTCGCCTCGGTGCCCCTGTACGCCGGGGCGCTCGTGCCCGTCGCCTACCTCCAGTACGGCAAGGAGCGGGGCAGCCTCGGCGCGACGCTCAACCGGGTGCGGCTGCTGCTCGCGGCCGGTGTGCTCGGCGGCTCGGTGCTCGCGCTGCTCGCGGGCCTCGCCGTGGCGCGGCGCGCGATGGCGCCGGTGGGCCGCTTGACGCGCGCGGCACGGCACGTGACCCAGACGCGCAACCCGACGGTGTCGCTCCCCAAGCCGCCGAGCGAGGACGAGGTGACCGACCTGGCGCGCACGCTCGAGGAGATGCTCCACGCGCTCGATCAGGCCCAGGGCGAGACCGAGGCGGCGCTCCGGCGCCAACGCCAGTTCGTGGCCGACGCCTCGCACGAGCTGCGCACACCGCTGACGAGCGTGCTCGCCAACCTCGAGCTGCTCGAGGCCTCGCTCGAGGGCGAGGATCGCGAGCTCGCGGCCTCGGCGCTGCGCTCGTCGCGACGCATGCGCGGGCTCGTCGGCGATCTGCTCCTGCTCGCGCGCGCGGACGCGGGCCGCCGACTCGGGCGCGAGCCAGTCGACCTCGTCCAGATATTGCGCGAGGCAGGCGCCGAGGTCTCCCCGCTCGCGGGCGATCACATCGTGTCGATCTCGGGCCCGCGCGAGGCCGACGGCTCGGAGATGGCCGTCCGCGTCGAGGGCTCGGGCGACGAGCTCCACCGCCTCGCTCGCAACCTGATCGAGAACGCGCTCGTGCACACGCCGCCGGGAACGCGTGTCGACGCCAGCGCCCATGTCGAGGACGGAACCGCGACGATCGAGGTCTCCGACGACGGGCCGGGCGTGCCCGCCGACCTGCGAGCGCGGGTGTTTGATCGCTTCGTGCGTGGCGAAGTGGGCGACGGCCGCCAGGCGGGGACGGGGCTCGGGCTCGCCATAGTGCGCGCGGTCGCCGAGCGCCACGGCGGCTCGGTCGAGGTCGGCGAGTCGGCCACGGGCGGGGCGCGCTTCTCGGTGCGCTTCCCGATGGCCCACGTGCTCGGCGAGCAGCCGGCCTCCGCGCCGGTGACCGCTTGACCCGTACGCTCGCGCCTTGACCGCGCTGCTCGAGCGCCTCGGCGTCGAGCGCCCGGTCATCCAGGCCGGCATGGGCGGCGGCGTCGCCCGTCACGAGCTCGCGGCGGCGGTGTCCGATGCGGGCGGCCTCGGCACGCTCGGGACGCTCGAGCCGGGGCGCCTGCGCGAGGAGCTAGAGGCCGCGCGGCGACTTACGGGCGCCCCGCTCGCGATCAACCTGCTCCTGCCCTTCGCCGGCGCGCGCCACCACGAGGTCGCCGCGGGCGCCGAAGTCGTCGTCACCTTCTGGGGCCGGCCTCAGCGCCGCTCGGCGCGAACCTGGATCCACCAATGCGGATCGGTCGAAGAGGCGCGGACGGCGTACGCGGCGGGCGCCGACGCGGTGATAGCCCAGGGCGTCGAGGCCGGCGGCCATGTGCGCGGCACGACACCGGCGCTCGAGCTGCTCGAGCGGGTCAAGCCTGCGCTGCCGCGCGACTTTCCGGTGCTCCTGGCCGGTGGGGTCGCCGAGGCGGCCGACGTGCGAGCGGCGCTCGACGCCGGAGCGGCCGCGGCGGTGCTCGGCACGCGCTTTCTCCTGAGCGAGGAGAGCCACGCTCACCCCGCATACAAGCGAGCCGCCCTCGCTGCCGACGACACGGTCCTGACCGATCTCTTCGGGCTCGGCTGGCCAGGCGCGCGCCACCGGGTCCTGGCGAACGCGGCGACCTCTCGCTGGTGTACGGAGCGAGGAGGCGTCTCCCCGGCGGTCCGCGCCGCGCAGCGCGCCCTCTCGCCGTTCACCCGCGTCGTGCCCGAATCGGCGCAGCGCCGGTTCGCTACCGCCCAGCGCCCCGGCGTGCCGCTGCTCTCGCCCCTCTCCCCCGTCGACGACGCTCCCTGCGGGCGCCTGCTCGAGGCCGGCGCCCTCTACGCCGGCGAGACCGTCGCGCGGATCGCGGCCGTTCGCCCCGCCGCGGACGTCGTCGCCGAGCTGGCTCCTTAGCCGCCGGCCTCCGCGAGCCGCGCGCTGAGCAGCTCGTCGGCGAGGCGATAGAGCTCGAGGTCGAGACCGCTCGTCTCCTCGGCGGCGAGGGTGGCGCGGTCGAGAGCGCTTCGAGGGGGTCGGTCGCGCGTAACGCGCCGCGGCTCGGCGCGTGCGGCTCGTCAGCGGAGCTCGAGGCAGCAGAGCCGCAGCGTGTCGTCGAAGAGCTCGGTCGTGCCGACGACGGCAAAGCGCTTCAGGTTCCGCTTCGTGAGGGCCGGCGCGTCCTCGGAGACCTCGCCCTCACCAAGGCGCAGGCGGGTGAGCTGGCGGACTTGGCCGTTGTCGAGCTCGGGGCGCCAGCCTCTCTGTCACGAACTCGCGCAGCGTCGGCCAGTCGCGCCCGAGAGCCGCGAACCGCCCGCCCGCGTTCTCCTCGCGGACGTAGTGGTAGAAGGAGATCGCCCGCTCGATCGGGCCGCGCAGGAAGGTCACGTACCGCGCGGCCTGCGGGAAGAGCTGGTGGAGCCCGTACCCGAAGTTGCCCTGGACGAGCCGCAGGCGCCGCCTCTGGGCCTCCAACATCCTCTGCAGGCGGGCGATCGACTCTGGGAGCGGCTCTTCGACGCCGGTCGAGAAGACGCTTCGCGGCCGGTCCTGGCGGCTCGCGAGGTGACGGAGCGTGCTTCCCGCGGTCTTCGGGATGTGCACGAAGAGCACGACCTCGCGCGCGCGGCGGAGTCGCCTCACACCTCGACGACGACCGGCAGCACCATCGGCCGGCGCTTCAGCCGGTCGTAGACGAACTTCGCCACATCGTCGTGCAGGTGGTCCTGGAGGAGGGAGATTTCGCGCACCTCCTCCTCGGCCGAGCGGGCAAGCGAGTCCTCGACCGCGCCGCGGACCTCGTCGACGAGGCCGTCGACCGCGTCGAGGAAGGGCACGCCGCGAAAGATCACCTCCGGCGGGATAACCGAGCGCCCGTCGTCGCCGGAGATCGTGGCTACGACGATGAAGATCCCGTCCGCCGACAGCATGCGCCGGTCGCGCAGGGCGACGTCCTCGAGCGAGCCGACGTCGACGCCGTCGACGAAGATCACCCCCGCGCGCTCGGCCTTGCCGACCCGGGCGCCGCGGCGATCGACCTCGAGCGGGTGCCCGTTCGTGGTCCGGAAGATGCGCTCGGGCTCGACGCCGACCGCCTCGGCGAGCTTGCCGTGGAGCTGGAGGCGGCGGTAGTCGCCGTGGACGGGCAGCACGTAGCGCGGGTCGAGCAGGTTCAGCATCAGCTTCATCTCCTCGGCGTAGCCGTGGCCCGAGGCGTGTATCGGCGCGTCGCGGGCGGTCACGACGTCGGCGCCGAGCTGATAGATGCGGTCGACCGTCTCGTTGACCGCGCGCTCGTTGCCCGGGATCGGCGTGGCCGAGAAGATCACCGTGTCGCCCTCGCGCAGCTCGACCTGCGGGTGGTCGGAGTGGGCCATGCGCCGCAGCGCCGACAGCGGCTCGCCCTGGCTCCCGGTCGAGATGACCACGAGCTTGTGGTCGGGGAAGTCCTCGATCTCGCGTCCGCCCACGAGCAGCCCCTCGGGAACGTCCATGTGGCCGAGCCGGCGCGCGATGTTCACGTACTTGCGCATGGAGCGCCCCACGAGCGCGACCTTGCGGCCGAGCGTCTGCGCGGCGTCGATCACCTGCTGCACGCGGTGCACGTTCGAGGCGAAGGAGGTGACGACGATCCGTCCGCGGCAGCGGGCGAAGGTCTGCTCGAGGTGCGGGCCGACGCTCGACTCCGACAGCGACCACCCGGGCCGGTCGACGTTGGTCGAGTCGCCGCACAGGAGCAGCACGCCCTCGCGGCCGATCTCCGCGACCCGCGCGACGTCGGCGGGCTCGCCGTCGACCGGGGTCTGGTCGAACTTGTAATCGCCCGTGAAGATCGTCGTCCCGAGCTCGCAGCGCAGGGCGACGGCGAAGGCATCGGGGATCGAGTGCGCCATCTTCACGAGCTCGAGCGAGAACGGGCCGGCGTCGACGTCCTCCCCCGCGGTGAGCGGTTCGAGCGCGCCCGTGGGCAACCGGTGCTCGTCGAGCTTTGAGCGCACCATCTCGACGGTGAGCGGTCCGCCGTAGATCGCCGGCGGCTCGCCGATCTCGCGCAGCAGGTAGGGCAGCGCGCCGACGTGGTCCTCGTGGCCGTGCGTGAGCACGATCGCCTCGATGTCGTCGGCGCGCTCGCGCAGGTAGGAGAAGTCGGGCAGCACGAGGTCGATCCCGAGCTGGTCGGGGGTCGGGAACATGAGCCCCGTGTCGACGACGACGATCCGGCCCTCGTACTCGACGACGGCCATGTTCTTGCCGATCTCGCCGAGGCCGCCGAGCGGCAGCACTCGCAGCGTGCTGCCCGCGCTCACACCGCGCTCAGGAGGCCGTGGCGCTCGAGCGCGCCACGGATCGCGTCGATCTCCTCGTCGGAGGCGGGCACGAGCGGCAGACGGGGGGTGCCGACAGGGTGGCCGAGCAGGTTGAGCGCCGCCTTGACGCTCGCCGTCGGCGGCGGCGCGTTGAGCGCGCTCACCACCTTCTCTATCTCCGACGTGATCTCGTGCCGCCGGTCGGGCTCGCCGATCATGCGACCCATCTCCTCGCCCACGAGGTGGGAGGCGACGAGGATCCCGCCCGCTCCGCCCATGTCGAGGATCGGCGCGAGCATGTCGTCGTTGCCCGCGAGCAGGTCGAGGCCCTCGATTGGCTCGACGTCCTCCTTGCGCGCCTGCTTGACCGCAGTGACGTTCGGGATCTCGGCCAGCTCGCGCAGGAGGTCGTTCGGGAGGTCGATCACCGACCGCGACGGGATGTTGTAGATGACGACCGGAAGCTCGGTGGCGGCGGCCGCGGCGCGAAAGTGGGCCAGAAGGCCCCGGCGGTTCGGCTTGTTGTAGTACGGCGTGACGACGAGGACGGCGTCGACACCGATCTCGGTGGCGCGCTCGGTGAGGCGGACGGTGTGGGCCGTGTCGTTCGAGCCGGTGCCGGCGACGATCGTCGCCGTCTCGCCGCACTCGGCGACGCCGATCTCCCACAGCAGCAGCTTCTCGTCGTCGTCGAGGGTCGAGGCCTCTCCCGTCGTGCCCGCGAGGACGAGCCCGTCCGACCCGTGGGCGACCAGGTGGCGCATGAGCGTCGCCGCGCCGTCCTCGGCGAGCGCGCCGCGTTCGTCGAAGGGCGTGACCATGGCCGTGAGGATGCCTCCGATGCGCACGGGGGCAGTATCTCAGCCCCATCGTCCAAGCGGAGGACGCAGGGTGCGCGTGCCGCCTCCGCGGGCGCGCCTACCATGCTCGTGGGCGCTTCGTCTGATAAACGTCGGCCCGCCGGACGTGCGCCCCCTGTCGGTACCCAGGCGCGGCGATCCCCGGATGCCCCAACGCGAGAAGTCGCTCCGAACCCACAAAGCTGACGAGCGCCGACCGCCGGCGCCGACCGCCGGCGCCGACCTCCGAAGAGATTCGTCGCGCCTCGCCGCCTGGATAAGCGCGTTCGCCTCGGTCTCGGAGTGCCGGGTGGCGACGAGCCCCCGTCGGACGAGCCCATCGAACGATACGCGCGTTCGAGCTTGCCCGCCCCGGGGCGCGAGCGTGAGCCGGCTCCGCATCGCGCCGATGGGGGAGGTAGGGGGCGCGAGAAGTAACATTTCCGTCTCAGGCGTCGCTTCTGGCGACGCCGTCCCACTATTGCTCAATCCGCCGCACTGATCTCGAGTAGCGAGCCAGTCGATGTGAGCTCTCGGCCTCTCGCGACGCCGTGAAGGCGCGCGTCACAACGTCGAGCGCAGAGTCGTCTCGCTTGCGCGGTTTCGTTTCGTCGAGCCGTAGATCGTGCCGCAGCGACGGGGCGGGCGTCGACGGCTCGTACTCGGCACGGTCTCGTGCGCTCGGGCTAGTCTTCGAGCAGTCGCTCGAGCCCTACGGTCGGTGAGCGCTGTAGCCCCCCGACCCGCCGCACGGCCAGCAGCACGCCCGGCATGAACGACTGGCGGTCGATCGAGTCGTGGCGCAGGCTCAGGGTCTGCCCCGGACCGCCGAAGACAACCTCCTGATGGGCGACGAGGCCGGGCAGGCGCACGGAGTGGATCGGGTCGTGCACGTTGCCTCCGGCGGCGCGGATCACCTCCGCGGTCCGCAGTGCGGTCCCCGACGGCGCGTCGAGCTTACGGTCGTGGTGCAGCTCGACGATCTCGCACTCCGGCATGTGGCGGGCGATGCGCTTCGACGCCTCCATCAGCAGGACCGCCCCGATCGCGAAGTTCGGCGCGACGAACAGGTTCGCCTCCCCCACCCCCTCGAGCTCGGAGAAGTCGGCGCCCGTCGTGCCCATCACGCAATGGACGCCGGCCTCGAGGCACAGGCGAGCGTTGCGCAGCGCCTGGTCGGGCACGGTGAAGTCGACGATCACGTCGGCGTCGCCGAGCACGTCCTCAAGCGCCGCGTCGAGCTCGGGGTCGGCTCGGCCGACGAGCTCCATGTCGTCGGCTCCCTCGACGGCGCCGCACACCGTCTCCCCCATGCGCCCGGCCGCGCCGGACACCGCGACGTTGATCGTCACGCTGCGGCGAGCGCGGGACTGATCGGCTCGAGCGCGGCGCGGAAGGTGTCCTCGTCCTCGCCGACCGCGGCCGCCGATAGCCGCTCCGGCGCGAACAGCTCGCGCGCGAGCGACTCGACGTCGTCGGCGCTCACCGCGTCGATGCGGGCCATGATCTCGTCCGGCGTCAGCACGGGAACGCTCGTGAGCACGGAGCTCCCGAGACGGTGCATGCGCGCCTGCGTCGACTCGAGCCCGAGCGCCGTGCGCCCCTTGACGTTCTCCTTCGCGCGCTCGAGCTCTTCGGCGCCGACCGGCTCCTCCTGGAGACGGCGCAGCTCGGAGGCCAGCACCTCGAGCGCCTCGCGCACCCGGTCCGGGCGCGTGCCAACGTAGACCGCGACCTCCCCCGAGTCGACGAACTGGCCGAAGTAAGAGAAGACGCTGTACGCGAGCCCGCGGCGCTCGCGCACCTCCTGGAACAGGCGCGACGACGGCGAGCCGCCGAGGATCGTGTCGAGCACGCGCAGCGCGAAGCGGCGCTCGTCGGCGCGCGCGATCCCCGATCCGCCGAGGCAGACGTGAACCTGCTCGGTGGTCTTCTCGTGGAAGCGGAGCGTCGGCTGCCCGTCCGCGGGCGCGGCGTCGGCCGCGGGGGTGAGTCCCGCAGCCGGAGCCCCTTGATCGAGCGCACGCTCGACGAGCGCGATCACGCGTTCGTGCTCGACGCTCCCCGCCGCGGCGACGACGAGCCGTCCCGGGCGGTAGCGGCGCTCGTGGTAGGTGGCGAGGTCGTCGACGGACACGGACCCGATCACCTCCGGCGTCCCGATGATCGGCCGCCCGAGCGGGTGGTCGCCGAAGACGGCGTGCGCGAGCACGTCGTGCACCTTGTCGGAGGGCTCGTCCTCGTACATGGCGATCTCCTCGATCACGACCTGGCGCTCGGCGTCCACGTCGGCCCACGCGGGGCGCAGGACCATGTCGGCCATCACCTCAAGCGCGCGCTCGAGGTGGCGGTCGAGGACGCGTGCGTAGACCGAGGTCGTCTCCTTGCTCGTGCCCGCATTCATCTCGGCGCCCATGGCGTCGAAGATCTCGTCGATCTCCGTCGAGCCGAAGCGGCGGCTGCCCTTGAACAGCAGGTGCTCGATGAAGTGTGATACGCCGCCGAGCGACTCCGGCTCGTAGCGCGAGCCGACGCCGACCCACATGCCGAGCGCGACCGAGCGCACCGCCGGCATCGCCTCGGTGACGACCCGCACGCCCGAGTCGAGCTCGGTCAGGCGGTGACCGGTCTCCTCGCTCAAGGGCGCGGGCCGGCGCTCAGTCGCGCCGGTCGCGGCGGTGGTCTCCGCCGCCGTTGCCGCGCCCGCCGCGATCGCCCCGGCCGCCGCGTCCGCCGCCGCGCGGGCGGCCGTCGCCGCCCCCGCCGCCACCACCGCCGCCGGTCCCGACGCTCGCGAGCTCGTCGGCGCCCTTGCCGGCGATCTCCGGGTCGTCGGCCAGGCGCAGCCCGATGCGCCCACGCTCCTTATCGACCTCGACCACGCGCACCGCGAGCTCGTCGCCGCGGCTCAGCACCTCCTCAACCGACTCGGCACGGCGCCCGGGCGACACATTCGAGATGTGCAGCAGGCCGTCGGTGCCCTTGGCCAGCTCGACGAAAGCGCCGAAGGTCGTGGTCTTAACGACCTTGCCGGTGAACTCGTCGCCGACCTCGACCTCCTTGGTCATCTGGCGGATGCGATCGATGAGCGCGTCGCCCTTGGCGCCCGTCTGCGCGTAGACGAGCACCGTGCCCTCGTCGTTGACGTCAATCTGGGCGTCGTACTCCTCGGAGAGGGCGCGAATCGTCTCGCCGCCCTTGCCGATGACCATGCCGATCTTCGACGGGTCGATCTCGATCGAGGAGATGCGCGGGGCGTGCTCGGAGAGCTCTGCGCGCGGCTCGCCGATGGCCTCGGTCATCTTGGCGAGGATCTCGCGCCGCCCGGCGAGCGCCTGGTCGAGCGCGTCGCGCAGGATCTCGAAGGTGACCCCACCGATCTTGATGTCCATCTGCAGTGCGGTGATGCCGCGCTCGGTCCCGGCGACCTTGAAGTCCATGTCGCCGAGGTGGTCCTCGACGCCGGCGATGTCGG
>DAIOHA010000023.1:0-11940 GCA_036744955.1 Thermoleophilaceae bacterium
TGACGCATCCGCAAGAGATCCCCTCCGCCGACGCGATCGCGCGCGACTTCCAGCGGTTCCTGCGCCAGCGCGGCCCGGAGGAGGCGAGCTAGGGACGCGCGCGGCCGCGCCGGCCGCTCGCACCGTTGTCAGGCGCTCTGGGCCGCGGCCTTCAGCATCAAGCCGCCGTCGACCACGAACGACGAGCCGTTGGCGTAGCTCGCCCCCGGCGAGGCGAGCCACGCTACGAGCGAGGCGATCTCCCGCGCCTCGCCGGCGCGCTCGAGCGGGACGTACGGCTTCTCCTGGCCCTCGTGGGGGTCGTCCTCGTGCTGGCCGGTCATCGGCGTCGCGATCTCGCCCGGCGCCACCGCATTAACGCGGATCCCGTGCTCGGCGAGCTCGAGCGCGAGCACCTTCGTCAGCATGCCGAGGCCGCCCTTGGAGGCGCAGTAGTTAGCGCCGCCCGGCAGCGGGATGAACTCGTGCACCGAAGTGACGTTGACGATCCGCCCGCCCCGACCCTGGTCGATCATGCGACGCGCGGCGCGCTGCGCGCACACGAACGCCCCGTCGAGGTTGACGGTGAGGATGTCGCGCCACTCGTCGAAGCTCATCTCGACCGCGGGCGTCGAGGAGCCGCGGCCGGCGTTGTTGACGAGCACGTCGACGCCGCCGAGCGCCTCGGCCAGGTCGTCGATGACGTCGCCGGCCTGCGGCAGTTGACCCAGGTCGAGCTGTCGCATCTCGGCGCGGCGACCGTGGCCCTCGACCTCAGAGGCGGTCTCGCGCGCGCCCTCCTCGTCGGAGTGCCACGTTACGCCGACGTCAAAGCCCGCCTCGGCGAGCGCGACCGCGGTCGCCTTGCCAATGCCGGAGTCCGAGGCGGTAACGATGGCGGCGGGCACGGGCGTCGACTACCCGCCGGTAGCGGTCGCGAATCGCACGCGGCGGGGCGGCAGCGTGCGGCGGCGGCGCTCCGGCGCCCGCTACCGTGGCCCGCATGGCGCGCACCCTCGACGCCATCGACGCGCAGCTCGCCAGCTGGATCGCCGAGCAGCCGCTGTTCTTCGTCGCGACGGCGCCGCTCGCGACCGAGGGCCACGTGAACGTCTCGCCCAAAGCACCGATCGGCACCTTCCGCGTCCTCGGCCCCCACCGAGTCTCCTACCTGGACCTCGTCGGCAGCGGCGCCGAGACGATCGCCCACCTGCGCGAGAACGGACGCATCGTCGTAATGCTGTGTGCCTTCTCGGGCCCGCCACGGGTCGTGCGCCTGCACGGGGAGGGCGAGGTGGTCCTGCCCGGCGACAAGCGCTTCGATGAACTGCTCGCCGAGGGCGCTTTCGAGGATCCGACCGTGCCCGAGGCGCGCCGCGCCATAGTCACGGTCGACGTCGAGCGCATATCGAGCTCGTGCGGCTATGCCGTCCCGCTCATGTCGTTCGAGGGCGAGCGACCGCACCTCGATGCCTGGAGCAACAAGCAGCTCCGCGCCCGCGGTTCCGAAGCGCTCGCCCGCTACCAGGCCGAGCACAACGCCGAGAGCATCGACGGGCTGCCGGCGGTCGACGGCGCGACCGCGGGCTCGGCGCCGGTCGCGCAGCGCTAGCCGCCGCCAGTCCCTACCGCTCTGCCGCCGGGCACGCGATCCGATAGTCGCAGAACGCGCACAGCTCGTACGAGGGCTTCGGCTCGAAGCGCTGCTCGAGGATGCCCTCCGCGACCTCCGCGACCGTCCCGCACACGCGCTCGAGCTCCTCCTCGGAGTGCGAGACCGGGACCTTCTCCCCTTCGAGCACGTATAGGTAGCTCTGCGCCGCTGTCGGCAGGCTCCACGACTCGCGCGCGCCCATCTGATAGAGCGACAGCTGCACGTCCTCGCGCAGCTCCTCGGCCGTCTTCGGCTTGCCGGTCTTGTAGTCGATCAGCTCGTAGCCGCCGTCCGGCAGGCGGTCGACGCGGTCGACGCGCCCGCGCACGAGGTGCGCTCCTAGGCGGAAGGCGAACGAGCGCTCGAACCACACCGGCGACCCGGGGCGCTCCTGCTCGGCCTCCCAGTAGCGCTCGAGCGCGGCGACGGCGCGCGCTCGGAACTGGCGGTCGTCCGAGCGATCACCGAAGCCGGCGCGGCGCCACGACGCTTCGAACAGGCGCATGAGCTCGTCGAGCGAGCCGCCGCCCTGGGCGTGGAAGCGCTCGAGCACCTGGTGCAGGACGATCCCGAAGCGCTGGTGGATCGTCGGCTCCTGCGGCACGCGGAAGACGCGCGCGAACTTGTACTTCAGCGGGCACAGCCGGTAGGTCTCGATGTCCGAGGCCGAGAGCATGAGCCCCTCGCCGCGACGGGGGAGAAAGCTCTCGAGCGACGGCTCGGCGCTCCGCCCGAGGGCCTCGGCGTGGCGCAGGTCGTCGCGCTCGCCCTCGCGCAGGTAGCTGTCGAGCGACGACAGCTCGAACAGCTCGCGCTGCTCGCGTGTCGCGCTCTGGAGCAGCACGTCGTTGACCTCCGGGAGCGCGTCGGCGATCCGCTGACCCTGCTTCTGGCGCTCGATGAGCGCGGCCACCTTGAGCAGATCGAGGTAGCGCGCGCCCGCCTGCGCCACGTCGAGCGGCGTGTCGAGGCGCATCTCCGCGAGCCGGCCGCCGACGCGCGCGACCTGGTCGAGGAGCTCGTCGCGCATCATGCGGAAGGTCGAGTGCAGGCCCTCCGCCGGGCCGAAGAGCTCCTCCTCGACCGGCTCGGCCTCGCCGCCGACGGCGGCCATCGCCGCCTCGAAGAGCGGCGACGGCCGGCCCGCGACCGCGTCGGCCTCACCGAGCGGGCGCGCCCAGGAGAGGACGAGCCCGCGACGTGCGCGCGTCATGGCCACGTACAGCACCCGCCGCATGGCGTTCTCGTGAGCGCGGCGGGCGTCCGAGGCGGTGCCCGGGTCGTCGAGCTCGTCAGCACGCGGGCGGCGGGGCATGCGCTCGGCGTCCAGCCCGAGCAGGAAGACGTGGTCGCACTCGAGCTCGGCCGCGGCGCGCAGGCTCGATACGCGCACCGTTCCCGGGGCGCTCGGCGCGTCGGCGACCTCGTCGCGCACGCCGGCCTCGGCGACCGCGCCGAGGTAGCGCACGAAGTCGCGGACGGTCGCCTCGGGCTCACGGCGCATGTGTCCGATGGCGAGCTCGCTCACGCGCGCGATGCTCACGAGGCGTTCGGCGGTGTCGGCCTGGGTCGCGTAGAGCTGCTGGCGGCGGAGGCCGATGCGCTCGACGAGCCGGTGGACGAAGGCGTCGGGGCGCATCGACTCGAAGGCCATCGCCGCGGCGCGCTGGAGCCGCAGGAAGGTGAGCACGCGGTCTCGGCCCTCCGGCGAGAGCTGCGGTCCGTCGCAGGCCGCGCGCGCGGCGGCGACCATGTCGAGCTTGCGCCGCCGGGCGAGCTGGGTCAGACGCGCCACGTCGACCGAGCGCAGCTCGATCGGCGGCCGCGTGAGGGCGCGCACGACGGCGCTCGAGTCGCCCGGGTCGGCGAGCAGGCGCAGCCACGCGAGCACGTCGCGCACCTCCGCCCGCTCGAACAGCGCCGCACCGCCGTGCACCCGGAAGGGCACAGAGCGCTCCTCGAGGGCCGACCCGACCGCACCGGCGTCGTCGCGGACGGAGGGCACGAGCACAGCGATCTGCTCCGGCGGAACGCCCTCGACCGCGATCAGGCGCTCGACCTCACGGGCGGTGGCCTGAGCCTGGGCGCGCTCCGACGCGCACGTCCAGAAGCGGACCTCGCCGGCAGCGGTGCCCGTGCGGCCGCGCGGCGGGGCGGGTGCCGCGCCGTCGGCGGGCTTCGGGAGGACCGCGCCGGCGGCTTGGAGAATTCGCTCTCCGCAGCGAAGGCTCCGGCGCAGGACGACTCGCTCTCCATCGTGGCGGTCGAGAGCGGACGCGGCCGCGGCCTCGTCAGCTTGCTTCTCGGCGACGGCGAGGTCGCCGGTGGCCAGTGTCAGCCCCTCGACCGCTCCGCACAGGCGCGCGACGAGCATCTCCTGGGCGGGGTCGAGGGTGTCACGGTCCTCGACGAGCACGTGCCCGAAGCGTGCTCCCCAGCGCGCGAGCACGGCGGGGCGCTCGGCGAGCAGGCGGCCCCCGCGCAGAGCGAGGTCGACCGTGTCGAGAGCGCCGCGCGCGGCCAGCAGTCGGTCGTGGCGCTCGTACACCGCGGCCGCCTCGAGGTCGCGCTCGGCGCGCGCGCGGGCGGCGGGCTCGCCTTGCGCCGCGGCGAGCGAAGCCTGTGCGCGGCGGCGAAGGTCATCGGAACCGACTCGGTGTGCCTTGAGCCGGTCGATGCGCGCCACTAGCCGTGCGACGAGCGGCGCGGGGTTGCCTCGGATCTCGTGGTGGCTCAGCGGCAGCTCGTCGAGGTGCTCGAGCAGCAGCGCGATCCGATCGGCGCGCGTCGCCGAGACGAAGAAGGGGTCGAGGCCCGCCTCGAGCGCCTCGTCTCGGAGCAGGCGCGTGCACAGCTCCTCGAGACCGAGGATCCACAATTCCTCATAGGGCGCCTCCACAAGCGCCTCGACTCGGCAGCGCAGCGCCGCGGCCGCGGAGCGCGCCGGAGCGAGCGCGAGCACGGAGTCGGGTGGCGTGCCCTCGTCGACCAGCCACCCGATCCGGCGCGCGAGGACGTGTGTCTTTCCGGTGCCCGGGCCGCCGGCCACGACGAGCGCCGGCCCCGGATGTGCGACGGCCGCTCGCTGCGCTGCGTTGAGCCCCTCGAGCGGATCCGGCATCGCCGTAGGATAGGGCGCTCGTGTCGAGCCTCGAGGAGTCCGACCCCGCGCTCGCGGCCGACTGGCTCGCGCTCTGCCGCCGCGCGACCGAGGGGGTTCGCTCGGCGCTCGAGGGATTCCCCACGCCCGACGACCGCGCCCGCACCACCGGCCGCGGCGAGGGCGGCGACATGGCGCTCGCGATCGACCGCGCGGCCGAGGACGCGGTCTTCGCCGAGCTCGAGGCGCTCCGCCTCCCGCTAACCGCAGTGTCCGAGGAGCGGGGGCACGTGCCGATCGCCGGCGGCGGGCCCATGCACGTGGTCGTCGACCCGATCGACGGGTCGCTCAACGCCAAGCGGCGCCTGCCCTTCCACTGCCTCTCGATCGCCGTCGCCTCTGGCCCGGCGATGGAGGACGTCGACTTCGGCTACATCGCCGAGCTCGCGGGCGGGGTCGGCGCGTCGACGCGCGAGCGCGGCGGCGAGTGGTGGGCGCGCGGCGGCGAGGGCGCCTTCGCCGACGGCGAGCCCCTGCGGGTCACCGACCGGCCCGAGGGCTCGCGCGGGATCGAGGTGCTCGCCTTCGAGTCGGCCAACCCGCGCCTCGTCGCGGAGCTGGCCGACCGGCTCGCGAGCACGGGCGCGCACCGGCTGCGCGCGCTCGGGGCGATCGCTCTCGCGCTGTGCCTCGTGGCCGGCGGGCGCGCCGACGCGATGACGAGCCTCGCCCCGTGCCGCTCGGTCGACGCCGCCGCCGGACAGCTCATCGTCCGCGAGGCGGGCGGTGTAGTGGTCTTTCCCGACGCGCGTGGAGCCGACGGGAAGACGTCGCTCGAGCTCTCGATGCGCTCGCGCGTGATGGCGGCCTGGCGCCAGGACGAGCTCGACGCGCTCCTGGCGGCGCTTGGGGCGGCTCCCGAGCGGGAATAGCCCGCGCCGTGGCCGTCCGGCTTCGACGCGTCGACCCCTCCGAACCCGGCATCTCGCGTCGCGGCCGCGGGCGCGGCTTCGAGTACCTCGACCCGGGCGGAGAGCAAATCGACGACGAGGAGACGCTCGCCCGCATCCGCGAGCTGGCGATCCCGCCCGCGTGGCGCGAGGTATGGATCTCGCCCCACCCCGGCGGCCACATCCAGGCCACGGGTCTCGACGACCGCGGGCGCAAGCAATACCTCTACCACCAGCGCTGGCGCGAGCAGCAGGACCGCGCCAAGTTCGACGAGATGCTCGACTTCGCGCGCGTGCTCCCGCGCGTGCGCGAGCGCATCTCCGCGGACCTCGGCGGACGGCGGATGACGCGCGAGCGAGTGCTCGCCTGCGCCCTGCGCCTGCTCGACCGCCACTCGTTCCGCGTCGGCGGAGAGGAGTACGCGGCCGAGAACGACAGCTTCGGCCTCGCCACCTTGCGCAAGGACCACGTAACCGTCAGCGATCGCACGATCACCATCGACTACCGGGGGAAGAGCGGCAAGCGGCTCGTGCGCTCCTTCTCGGACCCCGAGATCCACGACGTGATGCGCAGCCTCCGCCGCCGTCGCGGCGGCGGACCGGAGCTGCTCGCCTACCGCGGACGGCGCGGGTGGGTCGACCTGCGCTCGGAGGACATCAACGAGTACGTCAAGGAGGTCGCGGGAGCCGGCTTCTCGGCCAAGGACTTCCGCACCTGGCACGCGACCGTCCTCGCCGCGCTCGCGCTCGCGGTCGCGGGGCCGGCGGCGCAGGCGTCGGCGACCGCCCGCAAGCGGGCGAAGACGCGCGCGGTCAAGGAGGTCGCCCGCTACCTGGCCAACACCCCCGCGGTCGCGCGCGCGTCCTACATCGATCCGCGCGTGTTCGACCGCTACGACACGGGCGTGACGATCGAGCCAGCGCTCGGCGGCCTCGTCTCGGGCGACGACATCGGCGCCCCCGGAGTACAGCCGGCGCTCGAGGCGGCCGTGATCGACCTGATCGCCCACCCCCACGACTCGGAGCTGGTCGGTCGAGTCGCCTCCTGAGGCGGGCCGCAGCGCCTACCGCCCCGGCAGGAACTCCACTGCCTTCTGCTTGAAAGCCTGGCGCGCCACCTGGCGCGCGTTCGGGTCTCCCTTGAGCAGGGCGGAGGTAAGCGCACGGGCCTGGTCGAGCGTGATGTGCGGTGGCAGCGGCGGTACTTCGGGGTCTACCACGGCCTCGAGCACCACCGGCCGGTCGGCCGCGAGCGCCTCCTCCCACGCCGGCGCGACGGCCTCCGGCGTGTCGACGCGGATGCCCCTGAGCCCGATCGACTCCGCCCACTCGGCGTAGGGCACGTCGGGGATGTTCTGCGAGCCCTCGAACTTCGGCGCGCCGGTCATGGCGCGCATCTCCCAGGTGACCTGGTTGAGGTCGCGGTTGTTCAGGACGAGCACGCACAGGCGCGGGTCCCGCCAGCGCTCGCGCCAGTACTTGGCGATCGTGATCAGCTCGGCGAGGCCGTTCATCTGCATCGCGCCGTCGCCGGCGAGGGCAAAAACCGGGCGCCGCGGATGCGCGAACTTGGCGGCGATCGCGTACGGGACCGCGCACCCCATCGAGGCGAGCGTGCCCGAGGTGGTCGCCATCATCCCCTCGCGCAGCTTCAGGTCGCGTGCGAACCAGTCGGTGACCGAGCCCGAGTCGGCGGCGACGATCGACCCGTCGGGCAGCCGCCGCGAGAGCTCGCCGAATACGAGCTGCGGGTTGACCGGGTCCGCGCTCTGCCGGGCGCGGTGGTTGATCAGACGCCACCATTCGTGCATCGACCGCTCGATCCCCTCGCGCCACGAGCGGTCGGCCTTGCGCTCGAGCATGGGGAGCAGCGCCCGCAGCGTCTCCGCGCTGTCGCCGATGAGGTTCACCTCCATCGGGTAGCGCAGGCCGATCATGCGCCCGTCGATGTCGACCTGCACGCCGCGCGCCTGCCCCTCCTCGGGCATGAACTCGACGTAGGGAAAGCTCGAGCCGACCATCAGCAACGTGTCGCACCCCGTCATGAGCTCGTGGCTCGGCTTCGTGCCGAGCAAGCCGATCGCGCCGGTCACCCACGGCACATCGTCGGGCAGGACGGCCTTGCCTAGCAGCGCCTTGGCCACGCCCGCACCGAGCACATCGGCGACCTCGGTCACCTCCGCCGCGGCGTCGGCCGCCCCCTGCCCGACGAGAATGGCCACGCGCTCGCCGGCGTTCAGCACGTCGGTCGCCCGCCGCAGGTCGGCCTCGTCAGGCAGCGTGCGCCCGGGGCGGTAGCCCGCGCCCGAGAGGACGGCGCCGTGCTCCTGGGGCGGCTCGGGCACGGCCTCGAGCTCCTGGACGTCGTTGGGGATGATCAAGCACGTCACGGTCCGCTCCGACAGCGCCGTGCGGATCCCGCGGTCGATGAGGTGGCGGATCTGCGTCGGGTCCATCGCCGTCTGCACGTACTCGTGCGCGACGTCCTGGAAGAGCGCGTGCAGGTCGACCTCCTGCTGGAAGCTCCCACCGATCCCGGCGCGCGCCTGCTGCCCGACGATCGCGAGCACGGGCTGATGGTCGAGCTTGGCGTCGTAGAGGCCGTTCAGCAGGTGGATCGCCCCCGGTCCCGAGGTCGCGAGGCACACCCCGAGCTCGCCGGTGAACTTGGCGTGCGCGCACGCCATGAACGCCGACATCTCCTCGTGGCGCACCTGAACGAACTCCGGCCGCTCGGACCCTTCCTCCGTGCGCTCGAGCGCCGCCTCGATCCCGCCTATGCCGTCGCCCGGGTAGCCGTAGATCCGACGCACCCCCCAGTCGGCGAACAGGCGCCGGAGCAGGTAGTCGCTGACCGTCTGACTCACTGCGCCTCCCCTCGCGGCTCGCTCGCCTCGCGGCCCTCGGCCTCGTCCGCACCCACCACCGCCTTCACGGGCCGTGCCCTCTCGGCCCGCACCGAGTCGCCCGCGGCCGCGAGGCGCGGCGAGGCGTAGCGCAGCGTGCGCCGGGCGATCGCCGCGACGGGCACGGCGAGGAAGGCGCCGACGATCCCCGCGAGCGCGGCCCCCGACGCCACCGACAGGAGCGTCACCGCGGGGTGCAACTCGACCTGGCGGCCCATGATGAGCGGCTGCAGCAGATGGCCCTCGATCTGCTGGACCGCAAGCGCGGCGGCGGCGATCACGAGCGCGTCGCCGAGCCCGCCCGAGACGAGCGCCACGAGCGTCGCGATCGTCCCCGCCACGATCGCTCCGACGAGCGGGAAGAAGGCGCCGAAGAAGGTCAGCACGGCCAGCGGCACGACCAGCGGCACGCCGACTATCACTAGCGCGAGGCCGATGAAGAACGCGTCGATAAAGCCCACGATGACCACGCCGTTCAGGTAGGCACGCAGCGTGTCCCAGATCTGGGGCAGCAGCTCCTCGACGTGGCGACGCTGCCCCTCGGGGGCGACGGCGCGCAGCCACGCATACACGCGCGGGCCGTCCTTCACGAAGAAGAAGAGCAGGAAGAGGGTCACGAACGCGCCGATGACGACCTCGGCCGCCACGCCCGCTACGCCGACGACCTGCCCCGCCACACCCGTGATCCCCGACTGAACCGCCTTGAAGGCGTCGCTCAGCCCGCGCTGGAACTGCGCCTGGGATACGGGGAACGCGTCGAGCACGAAGTTCTGAATCTGTCGGATGCCCTGGCCCACGTTGACGTTGACCGTCCGGATCTGGCCGACCACCTCAGGGATGATCAGCAGCCCCGCCAGGGCGAGGACGACGATCAGCGCGAGCAGGCAAGCGAGCGCGGCGACCCAGTTGGGAAGCCGCGTCGCCCGCAGGCGGCGCGCGAGCGGGTCGACGAGCGCTGCGAGCAGGAGGGCGGCGACAACCGGCAGGACGACCGTCCGGAGCAGCGACATCACATAGAGCACGAGCAGCGTCGCCCCGATCAGGAGCAGGACGCGCCACGCGTACTCGCTCGCGCGGCGAAGCCCGACGGGCACGAGCGCGGCGGCGGAAGACGGTGACGGGGGCTGTGACATGCGCGCGGAGCCGCGGCGGCGGAGGGCGGCGGCGCCTCAAGCTAGCGCGCGCGCCGGTTCGCTGCGGTGCCGGACACGCGGTCGGCGGGGACAGGTGCGGCGAGGCGAGGCCCGAGAGCGCACTGCGGCGGCGTTTACCGCGAGGCGTGCGGGAGACAAAGGCCTCGACCCGAGCGAGGCTCGCCGAGAGGCTGCGCGCGACTAGCCCCCGCTAGGCGCCCGGCCGGCGCGCGAGCTCGACGAAGACTTCGAGGGCCGCGGGGTTCGTGAGCGAGTCGCGGCTCGTCGCGCGCTCGGGGTCCTCTCCCATGAGGATCCGCTTGACCGGGACCTCGAGCACCTTGCCGCTCAGCGTCCGCGGCACCTCGGCGATCGCGCGCACCTCGTTGGGGACGTGCCGGGGCGAGCATTCCTCGCGGATGCGGCGCGCGATCCGCGCCCGTAGGTCGTCGTCCAGCTCGGGGCCCTCGCGCAGGACGACGAACAGCGGCATCCAGTTCTCGCCGCCCTCGCGAGGCACGTCGACGACGAGCGCGTCGACCACCTCGTCGTGGGCGAGCACCGCGCGGTAGATCTCGCTCGTCCCCATGCGGACGCCGCCGCGGTTGATCGTCGAGTCGGAGCGGCCGTAGATGACCGCCGTCCCGCGCTCGGTGATCTCGATCCAGTCGCCGTGGCGCCACACGCCGGGGTAGAAGTCGAAGTACGCCTCGCGCAGGCGCTCGCCCGACGTGTCGCCCCAGAAGAAGACCGGCATCGAGGGCATCGGCTGGGCGATCACGAGCTCTCCGACCTCGCCGACGATCGGGCGGCCGCGCTCGTCCCAGGCCTGCACGTCGGCGCCGAGGGCGCGCGCCTGGAGCTCGCCTCGGAAGACGGGCAGGGTGGGAACGCCGCCGACGAACGCCGTGCACACGTCGGTGCCGCCGCTCGTCGAGAAGAGCCACGTGTCGCGGCCGAGATGGTCGAGCACCCAGTCGAAGCCCTCCGGCGAGAGCGGCGAGCCGGTCGAGCCGACGGCGTCGAGGGCCGAGAGGTTGCGCCCGGCGCCGGGCTCAAGGCCCGCTTTCATGGAGCTCGCGATGTAGGCGGCGCTCGTCCCGAAGGTCGTAATCTCCGCCCGCTCGGCCAGGTCCCAGAGGACACCGGCGTCCGGGTGGCCGGGGCTTCCGTCGTACAGGACGATCGACGCGGGCGTGAGCAGCACTCCAACGAGGAAGTTCCACATCATCCAGCCGGTGGTCGTGAACCAGAAGACGCGGTCACCCTCGCCCGCGTCTAGGTGGAAGTGCATCTTCTTGAGGTGCTCGAGCAGGATGCCCCCGTGGCCGTGGACGATCGGCTTCGGGAGGCCGGTCGTCCCCGACGAGTAGAGGACCCACAGCGGGTGGTCGAACGGCACGCGCGCGAAGGCGAGCGGCTCGCGCTCGGTTGTCAGCTCCTCCCAAGCGAGCGTGCCGGCCACCCGCCCACAGCCGAGGTAGGGAAGCGAGACGACGTGCTCGAGGCTTGGCAGCTCCCGGACAATGCCTGTGACGACCTCGCAGCGGTCGTGGTCGCGGCCGCCGTAGCGGTACCCGTCGACCGTGAGCATGACCTTCGGCTCGATCTGGGCGAAGCGGTCGACCACCGAGCGCGCGCCGAAGTCGGGCGAGCACGAGGACCAGATCGCCCCCAAGCTCGCAGTGGCTAGAAAGGCCGCCACCGCCTCGGGCACATTCGGCAGGTACGCCACGACGCGGTCGCCCTCGCCCACGCCAAGTCGCCGCAACCCAGCGGCGATGCGCTCGCTCTGCTCGCGCAGCTCGCCCCAGGTCCAGCCGGCGAGCCCGCGCAGCTCCGAGCCGTGCTGGAGCGCGAGCGCGGAGTCGTCCTTCCCGCGGAACACGTGCTCGGGGAACGACAAGCGCGGGCCCGGGAACCACTCGGTGCCGGGCATCGTCCGCGCGCCCAGAACGCGCTCGTACGACGCGTCGGAGTCGACCGCGAAGTAGCTCCAGATCGAGGCCCAGAAGGCCTCGATGTCGGCGACCGACCAGCGCCACAGCGCGTCGTAGGAGTCCGCGACGTCCGCGCCGTGCGCCTCCGCCACCCAGCGCCCGAAGCGCGTGATCGCCGCGCGCTCGACCCGCTCGGCCGAAGGGGTCCACAGCGGATGAGCGGCGGCGGCGGCCATCGGCGTCAGTATGCAGGCGCTCGCCCAGATTCGTCCCCGGCG
>DAIOHA010000024.1:0-11511 GCA_036744955.1 Thermoleophilaceae bacterium
TCACGCCCGAGATGTCGAGCCCGCGCGCCGCGATGTCGGTGGCCACGAGCAGCGGTTGGCGGCCCTCCTTGAACGCGATCATCACGCCGTCGCGCGAGCCCTGCGACATGTCGCCGTGGAGCGCCTTAACGCGCAGCCCCTGGTCCGACAGCCGTCGCGCGAGGCGGTCGACCCCGATCTTCGTGCGCACGAAGACGATCGCCTGCTCCGGGCGCTCGGCCTTGAGCACGCGGGCCAGCGAGTCGGGCTTCTCGCGGTCGGGCACCTCTACGTGGAACTGCTCGACGGTGTCGATCGTGAGCGTGGCCGCTCTCACCTTGATCGTGACCGGGTCGAACATCCGCTTCTCGGCGAGACTCTTGATGGCCGGCGGCATCGTCGCCGAGAACAGGGCGGTCTGGCGCCCGGAGGGACAGCGGGAGAGGATCGTCTCGACGTCCTCGAGAAAGCCGAGGTCGAGCATCTCGTCGGCCTCGTCTAGGACGACGTAGCGCGCGTCGCTCAGTACGAGCTCGTGCCGGCTCATGAGGTCCATCACGCGCCCGACCGTTCCCACCACGACTTGCGGCCCCTCGCCCAGCTGGGCGACCTGGGAGCGGATCGGCGCGCCGCCGAACACGGCAACGACGCGGACCCCGCGGCGCTCGCCGTAGGCGCGCAGCGCCTGGGTCACCTGGATGCACAGCTCGCGCGTGGGGGTGAGCACGAGCGCCTGCACCTCGCTGACCTCCGGATCGACGAAGTCGAGCAGGGGCAGGCCGAAGGCGGCGGTCTTGCCCGTGCCGGTCTGAGCCTGGCCGATCACGTCGCGGCCCTCGCGTAGGGCGGGAACGGTCTGCTCCTGGATCGGCGTCGGGCGCTCGTAGCCGAGATGGGTGAGCGCGTCGAGCAGCGGCCGCGAGAGCCCGAGGTCGGCGAAGGTCGGCATCGGCACGAGGCTAGCCGCGCGGCGATCGATACGCTCCCGCGCCCTATGAGTCTGTGCGTCGTGGGATCGATCGCCTTCGACGCGGTCAAGTCGCCCTTCGGGGAGCGTGAGCGGATGCTCGGCGGCTCGGCCGTGCACTTCTCGCTCGCCGCCAGCTTCTTCACCGACGTGCGCGTCGTCGGTCCCGTCGGCGAGGACTTCGGCGACGACGAGTACGCCGTCCTCCACGAGCGCGGCGTGAACACCGACGACATCGAGCAGGTCTCGGGCGGCACCTTCTTCTGGCGCGGCCGTTACGAATACGACCTCAACACCGCGCATACCGAGGACACCCAGCTCGGTGTGTTCGGCGACTTCGAGCCCAAGCTCTCGGACGCCTCGCGCGCGGCCGACACGCTCTTCCTCGCCAACATCCAGCCCGACCTCCAGCGGCGCGTGAACCAGCAGTGCGACGGCGCCCGGCTCGTGGCGCTCGACTCGATGAACCTGTGGATCGACACGGCGCGCGACTCGCTCGTCGAGACGATCGGCGGCGTCGACCTCGTGTTCATGAACGACGCCGAGCTGCGCATGCTCACCGAGCAGCCGAACCTCGTCCGCGCCGCGCGCGAGGTGATGTCCATGGGACCCTCGGCCGTCGTCGCCAAGCAGGGCGAGTACGGCGCGGCGCTCTTCACCTCCGAGGGCTTCTTCGCGCTGCCCGCCTACCCGCTCGAGACGGTGGTCGACCCCACCGGCGCGGGCGACTCGTTCGCGGGCGGGTTCCTCGGGTACCTCACCTCCCAGGGTGAGGGCGCGGCCGAGGAAGAAGCGCAGCTACGGCGCGCGATGACCTACGGCTCGACGCTGGCCTCGTTCAACGTCGAGGAGTTCGGCACCGAGCGCGTCCGTCGCCTGCGCCGCGAGGAGATCGACGAGCGCTTCGACGACTTCCGCGCCATGACCTCGTTCGAGGTCGTGCCGTCGGCCTGAACGACGCGGTACGCTCACGCCAGGATGGGGTGGGCGTTCGTCTGGATGATGGTCGGGCTCAAGGTACCGATCGTGGCGCTGGGGCTGATCGTGTGGTGGGCCTGGCGCTCCGAGCCCGAGCCCTGCACCGACGAGAACGACGGCGGTGGGGAGCCGCGCCACCCGCGTGCGCCCCGCCCGCGCCCCTCGCGGCGCGGGCCACACGGCGACGCGGCGCCGCTGGCGCCCGCGCGCACGCGGCGCCCCGCCGGCCCGAGCCGACGCCCGGCGCGCGGACCTCTATAACCGCCGAACCGGCACGAGGCGGGCGTCGCCGCGCTCGGGTAGCTTTGCGCACGTTGTGACGCTCTACTACGTGCTCGGCATAGCCCTCGCGGCGTGGGCGGTGATCGTCGCCGCGCTCGGAATCAAGTTCGACCGCTTCCCCGGCGGGCGGGGCGGCGAGCGCATCGTGATCTTCGTATCCCTGCTGCTCGTAACCGGAACGATCGGATCCGCCATCGTCCTCAGCGCCGCGGAGGACGCCGAGCACCGCGGTCACGAGAGCGGCGCCGGGAGCGGTCAGGAGTAGCGCGCCGGAGGGTGCCCGCCGCTCCCTCCGCGGTCGGACCGGTCTAGACGCCTCCTGAGGTTCCGCCGCCCGGACGACGGCGAGGATCGCTTGCCTCGGCGTGCTCGCTCGTGGCGCGCTCCGAGCGCCGCGCGCCCGGATCCTCGTCAAGGTCGAACGGACGGGAGCCGCCGCGGGCGTCAGACTCCTCGACGCCGCGTCGCGGCGGGACGCGCTCCTCGGACTCGTCCTCGAAGCCCTCGTCGCCCCACGAGCGATCGCCGGCGCGCCAATCCTCCATCCCCGGCGGCGGCTCCTCGAAGTCAGTCGAGCTGTACGAGCGCCGCGGGCGCTCGCGGGAGCGGCGTGCGCCCCCGCCGGCGGGCTCCGAGGAGCTCATGCCCCCGTAGAGGATGCCCGCGGAGGCCAGCACGGCCAGGAAGATTCCCGGGTCGCGGTCGCGCGCCTCGATCAGGAACACCGCCGTGATCGTCAGGGCGACGAGCCCGGCGCGCGCGAGCACCGTCCCGGTCGAGACGCGCAGCGGCGGCTCAGAGCCCACGGCCTTGACGAGCGGGAGCGCGACCGCGATGAGCGCGAGGAGCGACAGCAGCACGTCGGTGAGGGAGAACAGCTCCCAGGCGTTGCTGCCCTCGAGCCAGGCGACGAACGTGAACACGAACAGCGCCGCGCCGCTGACCGCGGCGATCCGCTCGCCAAGGCTCAAGCTCTTCAAGTCCACGCGTGCCTCCTCTCGCCGATCCCGCGCGGCACTGTAACCGGCGACGGCAGGCGGGCGCGTTCAGCAGGTTCGCGCCGACGTAAATCGGTTATCTCTACGGGGCGAGGGGCACCGCAGAGCACGAGCGAGGAGAGCGATGGCATCCGAGGAGACCCAGCAGGACCGAGATGGCGGCGTAGCCACCGCCGAGAACACCCTCTCGGTCACCGACAACCGTACGGGCGAGACCTACGAGCTCGAGATCACCGACGGCACGGTCCGGGCGATGGACTTTCGCGACATCAAGGTCGACGCGGACGACTTCGGCCTCATGACCTACGACCCGGCCTTCAAGAACACCGCTTCGACGCGCAGTCAGATCACCTTCATCGACGGCGAGGCGGGAGTGCTCGAGCACCGCGGCTATCCGATTGAAGAGCTGTGCGAGCACTCGAACTACCTCGAGGTCGCCTACCTGCTCATCTACGGCGAGCTGCCGACGCGCGCGGAATGGGAGCAGTGGGAGCACGAGATAACCCACCACACCTACGTCCACGAGAACATCAAGAAGCTCATGGAGGGCTTTCGCTACGACGCCCACCCGATGGGCATGCTGCTCTCCACGGTGGGCGCGCTCTCGACCTTCTACCCCGGCGCCAACAACATCACCGACGAGACCGAGCAGCACATGGCGGCCGTGCGCCTGATCGCCAAGATGCCGACGCTCGCCGCCTTCGCCTACCGCCACAACCTCGGGCTGCCGTACGTCTATCCCGACAACGACCTCGGTTACCCCGAGAACTTCCTCTCGATGCTGTTCAAGATGGCCGAGTGGAAGTACGAGGCCGATCCGCGCCTCGCGCGTGCGCTCGACGTCCTCTTCATCCTGCACGCGGACCACGAGCAGAACGCCTCCACCGCGGCCGTACGCAACGTCGGCTCGACGCAGGTCGACCCCTACTCAGCGGTGGCCGCCGGGGTCTCCGCGCTCTACGGCCCGCTCCACGGCGGGGCCAACGAGCAGGTCCTGCGCATGCTCGACCGCATCGGCTCGACCGACAAGATCCCCGACTTCCTTGAGGGCGTAAAGAACCGCGAGGAGCGGCTCATGGGCTTCGGCCACCGCGTGTACAAGAACTACGACCCGCGCGCGCGGATCATCAAGCAGCACGTCGACGAGGTGCTCGAGGTGACCGGCAAGAGCCCGAAGCTCGAGATCGCGGTCGAGCTCGAGAAGCGCGCCCTCGACGACGACTACTTCACCGAGCGCAAGCTCTACCCGAACGTCGATTACTACTCGGGTCTCATCTACGAGGCGATTGGGATGCCCACGGAGATGTTCACCGTCATCTTCGCCATCCCGCGCACCTCGGGCTGGATCGCGCAGTGGCGCGAGCTCGTGCACGACGACGAGCAGGCGATCGCCCGGCCGCGCCAGCTCTACGACGGCGAGCGGGAGCGGAAGTTCGTGGCGCTGGACGAGCGCTGAGCCGGCGCTGCCGGACGGACGCGCGGCGACCTAGCGCGCTGCTGTCTCGCGCCAGGCCGCGGGGAGCCCCTTCTCGATCTCGATCCCCGTGAACGAGGGAGTCGAGCGGGGCCCGTGGCGGCGCGCGCCCACTCGGCCATGCGCCCGACGCCCTCCTCGAGCGGCGTAGAGCGGCCCTACGAGGTGGTCTACGAGCGGACGGTTCGGGCCTCGCGGGCGCGTCGAACGCGCTCGCGAGCGTCGGTGCGCATGAAGGTCGCGAGCAACCGCTCCGGCGGGGCGCCGGTCTAGCCTCCGCGCCCGATGGTCCCAGTGGCGATCCTCTGCGGTGGCAAGGGCACGCGCGTGCGCGAGTCGGGCGAGAGCCTGCCGAAGCCGCTCGTCGAGGTCGGTGGGCGGCCGATCCTCTGGCACGTCATGTCGCTCTACGCGGGACAGGGATTTCGGCGGTTCGTGCTCCTGCTCGGGCACGGGGCGGAGAGGATCGAGGCTTTCGCGGCGGCTCTGCCCGAGGAGTGGGAGGTCACCTGCCTCGACACCGGCCTCGACACGCCCACCGGCGGTCGCGTCGAGCGCGCCGCCGCGCAACTGCGGGCGGGCACCTTCTGCCTGACCTACGCCGACGGGCTCGCCGACATCGACCTCGGCGCCCTGCTCTCGCGACACCGAGAGCACGGGCGCGCGGCGACGATGACGCTCGTGCGCCCGCGCAGCCCGTGGGGCGTCGCGCGCCTCGAGGGCGACGGGAGGATCGGCGGCTTCGTCGAGAAGCCACCCCTCGACAGCTGGGTGAACGGCGGCTTCATGGTCATGGAGCCGCGCGCGCTGGACTACGTCGGCCCGGACGACGACCTCGAGGGTGAGCCGCTCGCCGCGCTCGCCGCCGACGGCGAGCTGTACGGGTACCGCCACGAGGGCTTCTGGGACTGCATGGACACCTTCAAGGACACGCTGCTGCTGAACGAGCTGTGGGAGCGCGGCGAGGCGCCGTGGCAGACGCTCGTCGAGGCCTGACCTCCGGGCGATACGCGGGCCGGGTGGCCCTCGTCACGGGCGCGCAGGGCTTTCTGGGGTCGTGGCTGGCCGAGCGCCTGCTCGAGGAGGGCGCGCGCGTCGTGGTGCCGCGTCGCGACGTGCCCGCCCTGTCGCGCTTCCGCCTCGAGGGACTCGAGGATCGCTGCGACGTGGTGCAGGCGGACCTGCTCGACCTCGAGGCGCTCGGTCGCGTGGTCAACGAGTACGAGCCCGAGCTCGTCTTCCACCTCGCCGCCCAGACGCTGGTCGGCATTGCGAACCGCTCGCCGCTGGCGACCTGGGAGACCAACGTGCGCGGGACGTGGACCGTGCTCGAGGCCTGCCGCGCCCTCGGGGACCGCGGCCCCGTGCGGGCGATCGTCGTCGCCTCCTCCGACAAGGCCTACGGCGCGCACGCCGAGCTTCCCTACCGCGAGGACTTCGCGCTCCAGCCCGTCTTCCCCTATGACGTGTCGAAGGCCTGCACCGACCTCGTCGCTCGCTCTTACGCCACGACCTACGGCCTGCCCGTCGCGGTCACGCGGCTCGCCAACATCTACGGGCCGGGCGACTTCAACCTGTCGCGGGTCGTGCCCGACTCAGCGGCCGCGCTCGCCCGCGGCGAGCGTCCGGTGATCCGCTCTGACGGCTCGCCGCAGCGCGACTTCATCCATGTCTCCGACGCCGTCGCGGCCTACCTCGCGGTCGCCGACTCGCTGGCACGGCGGGAGCTGCACGGCCGCGCCTGGAACGCCGGCGCCGGCGAGCCGATCGCCGTGCTCGAGCTCGTGCGGCGCCTGATCGCCGCCTCCGGCCTCAACATCGAGCCCGATGTGCGCGGCTCGGGGAGGCCGGCAGGCGAGATCGACCGCCAGTGGCTCGACTCGACGGCGATCCGCGAGGAGCTCGGGTGGGTCCCCGAGCGCGACCTCGACGAGGGCCTCGCGGAGACGGTCGCGTGGTACCAACAGGTGCTGGCCTGAGCGGTCGCGAGGGCCTCGTGGTGAGCGGCGGCGACACCGACGCGGCGCGCGGGCTCGAGAGCGCGTGCGCTCGCGGCTCGCCGCGATCCCGCGCGGCGAGCGATGGGCCCCCGTGGCCTCGCCGCGCTCGCCCTGACGATTCGCCTGGCCTTCGTTCTCCTGACTCAGGCTCACCGCCTGGCGGGGTGTGCTCGTGCGTCCCCGCTTCGAGGCGCGCAGCGATGTGGTCGATGAGGTCAGCGCATCGTCGGTGAGCCGCTCGAGTCGGTTCGAGCGCCGGGAGGCCAGACTTCGACTTCGTGAGCCGCCCGCTACTGTCGCTCGCATGAGCGATCAGCTCCTCCACGATGCCCACGGTCGTCGCATCTCCGACCTGCGCGTCTCGGTCACCGATCGCTGCAATTTCCGCTGCCAGTACTGCATGCCGGCCGACGGGCTGCCGTGGCTCGCACGCACCGAAATCCTCACATTTGAGGAGATCGAGCGACTCATTGGGCTGTTCGTCGGGCTCGGAGTGAACGACGTTCGCCTGACCGGAGGGGAGCCGCTCGTGCGGCGAGACTTCCCGCAACTCGTCTCGATGCTCGCTCGGATTGACGGCCTCGATGACCTGTCGCTGACCACGAATGGCTACCTCCTGGAGCGCGATGCCGACGCGGTCGTCGCCGCGGGCATCGACCGCGTCAACGTGTCGGTCGACTCGCTCCAGCGCGACCGCTTCTATGCGCTCACGCGCCGTGATGCGCTGCCGCAAGTGATGCGCGGCCTCGACGCGCTTGCTCGCCACCCCGAGGTGCGGCCCGTCAAGGTCAACGCCGTGGCGCTGCGCGGCTTCAGCGAGGAGGAGGCACTTCCCTTCGCGGAGTTCGCGCGTTCGAGCGCGTTTCAGGTGCGCTTCATCGAGTTCATGGCTCTCGACGCTGACCGCCGCTGGACGCCCGACGCCGTCCTCTCCGGAGACGAGCTGCGCGCGATCATCGATGCGGTGCACCCGCTCGAGGAGCTCCCGCGCGAGCCCCACGCGACCGCGCGCGTCTACCGCTTCGCCGACGGCCGCGGCGAGATCGGCTTCGTGAACCCCGTCTCCGAGCCGTTCTGCGGCGATTGCAACCGCGTTCGCCTGACCGCCGAGGGCAAGCTGCGGACATGCCTTTTCTCGGCTCACGAGACCGACCTGCGTGAGCCCCTGCGCGCCGGCGCGAGCGACGCGGAGCTCGCGCACATCGTGCGCGAGGCGGTGTGGCGCAAGGAGCTCAAGCATCGCATGAACGAGCCCGGGTTCCGGCCGCCGGCGCGGACGATGAGCGCGATCGGCGGGTGAGCGCTCGCCGCCGGGCGGGCGCGCGACGGCTCGGTCTCGAGGGACCGGGGACCTGAGCGCTGGCTCGCGCCTACCGCCTCAAGGTCCGCTCGGGGCCGCGCGTCGAGCGCCGGCGCTTCGACGGGCTCGACCCTGCGCTCGCGGAGCTCGAGGCGCGCGGGCGGGCGCTGGCCGACGGGGCGACCGCACGCCGCGTCGACCTCAAGGTGCGCCAGTTCGAGCCGGTGGCGCAGGTGCTGGCGCGTCTGGAGCTCGCCGGACCGCGTCGCATGCGCGCCGGCGTCGACGTGCGCGGCGACGGCTCAGTCGAGGCCTTCACCGGACTCCTGCGCCGCCAGGTGATCGAGCAGCGCTCGGGCGAGTCGCCGTACGCGGCGCTGCGCCGAGAGCTGGAGGAACGCAGCTAGCGGTCGGGCGCGCTTGAGCGCGGCCGGTGCCCCGCCCGCCGCTATAACCGCGCTATGGCCAAGCGCTCGCTCGTCGAGCTGCCGAGCGGGGCGGATCCGCCCTTTCGCGTCTTCGTCAACGGCGTCCCGCAGGTCGAGGGCCGCGACTACCGCGTGAAGGGCCGGGCGCTCCTGTTCGACCGCGAGCTGATGAAGGAAGGGCGGCTCGGCTTCTGGCGCTGGACACTGATGTTCTTCTCGATCGCCGGCACCTACCGGCGCCACGACTCGGTCGACGTGGCCTACCAGAGGGGCGGGCGCGAGCACGTCGTCGTAGGTCTCGACATCACGCCGCTCGAGGGCCCGGAGGCGCCGGCGCGGGCGGGCGCCGACGACCATGCCACGCCCGGGCGGCGCTCCCGTCCCTAACCTACTCCGCCATGCGCATCGACCACATCCTCGAGGAGCGGCGGCCCTGCTTCTCGTTCGAGTTCTTCCCGCCCAAGGACGACGAGGGCACCGAGCGGCTGTTCCAGACGATTTCCGAGCTCCAGGACGACGACCCCGCGTTCGTGTCGGTCACCTACGGCGCGCTCGGCTCCACGCGCGACCGCACGCTCAACGTCGTGCGGCGGATCAAGCAGGAGACCGAGATCGAGGCGATGGCGCACTTCACGTGCGTCGGCGCGACGGTCGAGGAGCTGCGCGGGACGCTCGACGAGATGCGCGACATCGGGATCGAGAACGTGCTCGCGCTGCGCGGCGACCCGCCCCAGGGCGAGACCGAGTGGCGCCAGACGCCGGGCGGGCTCAAGTACTCGACAGAATTGATCGAGCTGATCATCGGCGAGTACCCCTTCGCGGTGGGTGCCGCGTCGTTCCCCGAGGTGCACCCCGAGGCTCCGGACCTCGACCACGACCTGCGCTTCATGCGCGAGAAGGTCGAGGTGGGGGCGAGCTTCCTCATCACCCAGCTCTTCTTCGACAACGACCACTACTTCGAGTTCGTCGAGGCGGCACGCGAGCGCGGGATCGAGGTGCCGATCATCCCCGGCATAATCCCGGTGACCAACTACAAGCAGCTCAAGCGCATCACGACGATGTGCGGCGCCTCCATCCCCGACGACTTCGAGCGCGAGCTGGCCGCGCGCCAGGACGATCCGGAGGCGGTCAAGGACCTGGGCGTGTCGTTCGCGACGCTCCAGTGCGCCGACCTGCTCGCCCGCGGCGCGCCCGGCATCCACTTCTACACGCTCAACAAGTCGCCGGCGACGCGGGCCATCCTCGCCGCGCTGCGGGCATCCCGCCCGTGGGACCGAGCGCTCGAGCCGGTCTAGGCGTCGACCGGCTCGAGGACGACCACCGGCACGACCCGGTCGGTCCGGCCCTGGTAGAGGCCGTAGCTCGGGTACATCTCGACCAGTCGGGGCCAGTACGCGTTTCGCTCGTCTTCGCTGGCGCGACGGGCACGCACCTCGACCCGCCGGCGCCCGACCTCCACGGTGGTGCTCGGGTGCGCCATTAGGTTGCCGAGCCACGCCGGGTCCTTGGCCGCCCCGCCCTTCGAGGCGACGATCACGAGCCGCTCGTCGTCGGCTAGGAACAGGACGGGGGTCAGCCGCTCCTTTCCGGTCTTGCAGCCGCGATGGTGAAGGAGCAGCACCGGGGCGTGACCCATCCGTCCCCCGATGCGCCCGCCGCTCCGGCGGTAGAGCCAGATGTTCGCCTGGCTGAACAGATCGAGGAGCCGCCACACGCGCGAGCCCGTCGGAGGCGGCTTGAACGCGCGCCCGAGGTTCGGCGCGGGCACCGAGCGCGGCATCGGGTACCGGTTGGCGCCTACGACCGCCATCGGGGGCGAAGTTACTCGATCGACTCCTGAGGTTGGATTTCGCGCGCCTCGGCGAGGCGCCAGCGCTCGACGCCGTCTCCGCTCTCGAGCGGCCGGGCCTCGCCCAGTTCCTCGAGCCGGCGCAGGTAGCAGAGCACCATGTTGAGCCCGAATGAGCCCGTCATCGCGTTGAGCTCGTCGCCGGGCTCGAGTTCGAGCAGCGCAGGGACGAGCTCGAACGGCGTCCGCTGCACGTCGCGCAGTCCTTCCCGCACCCGCCCGAGCTGAGCCTCGACCTCGCGCCGGTTGCCCTCGATGTGCGCCTGAACGTCGCGAAACGGGCGGCCGTGACCGGCCAGGCACAGGCGCGCGTCGAGCCGCTCGACGACGTCGAGCGAGGCCAGAAACTCGCCGGCCGGGTCGGGGGTGTGGCCGTAGTCGAAGTACAGTGCGATGCGCCCGAGCAGGTGGTCGCCCGAGACGAGCAGGCCGCTCCGCGGCTCGTGCAGGACGACGTGCGAGGGCGCATGCCCCGGCGTCTCGTGCACCTCGAACGCGCCGAGGTCGGTCTCCACGACGACCCCCGGCAAGAGCTCGCGGTCGGGCTCGACGACGCGCGCCACGCCGACCCCCCGCTGCTTGCGCTCCTCGCGGTAGCGGCGCAGCGCGGCGTCGGGCACGCCGCACCCGCGCGCCACCTCGATCCGACGCACGAGCGCCCGCTTCGGGTCCGCGGCGACGCGCGTGACGTGGCCGTGGTTGGGATGCATCCACAGCTCGCACCCCGACGCGTCGACGATCGGGCCGGCAAGCCCGTAGTGATCGGCGTGCGCATGCGTGCACACGAGCAGCCGCACGTGCTCGAGGCGCAGACCGGCGCCGTGCAGCGCGAGCTCGAGCTGCGCGAGTGCGCCGAGCTCGTGCAGGCCGGCGTCGAACAGGACGACGCCGTTGCCCGCCGCGATTGCGAACGCGTTCACGTGCGGGACGCCCGGCCACGGGAGCGGAAGCCGAAGGCGCCACACGCCCGGAAGAACGCGGTCGGCGCGCGCGAGCTCGCGGCGTCGGGGCGGCGGGGCGGGCGAGCTCATCCGGCAAGCATGCTCTCAGGGCGACCGCGGGGCCACTCGCGGCGCGGCGGGCGTCCGGGCGCCGGGTGCGCCTCCCGAGGCACCGGTCCGCGGATATCGTCGACCGCATGGGTCGCCGAGCGCGTCGCCGCCACCGGGAGGGCGGGTCCGCTCCGCCGGCGACGACCACCGACTACCGCGACCCGGAGGGCAACGTGCTCACCCTCCGCGACGACCTGTCGCCCG
>DAIOHA010000025.1:0-11378 GCA_036744955.1 Thermoleophilaceae bacterium
GAGAGGAGCGAGTGGTGGCGGACACGAGGCAGAGAACGGCGGGCCGACCGACGCGGCCCGCGCTGCATGCTCTGGCCGAGCGCGTAGGGCGCCTCGAGGCGCTCGACGGGCCGGCGGAGGCGTACGCGAAGAAGGTGCGCGGCCTGTTCGACCCCGGCCCGGTCAAGGACGCGCTGAGCGGTGCGTGGCTCGGTCACGCCCTCCACCCGCTCCTGACCGACATCCCGATCGGAACGTGGACGAGCGCGACGATGCTCGACTTCGTGGGCGGCCGGCGCGCGCACGGCGCGGCCGAGCGCCTGATCGGGATCGGCCTGGTCGCCGCGGTGCCCACGTCGATCACCGGGTCGAACGACTGGGCCGACACCACCCCGGCCAGCGACTCCGTGCGGCGGATCGGAGCGGTGCATGCGGTCGCTAACACGGCCGCCCTGCTGCTGTACGCATCTTCGCTGCGCGCGCGCCGGCACGGTCGGCGCGGACGCGGCGTGGCGCTCGGCGCGATCGGCCTCGGCGCGCTCACCGTCGGCGGCCATCTCGGCGGGCACCTCTCCTACGACAAGGGCGTGGGCGTGCAGCAGACCGCATTCCGTGAGTTCCCGGACGAGTGGACCCCGACGGTTGGCGAGGAGGAGGTCCGCGAGGGCGAGGCGACGCACGCCTCGGCCGGCGACGTCGACGTGGTCCTGTCGCGCTACGAAGGGCGGATCTACGCGCTCGCCGACCGCTGCACGCACCGCAGCGGCAGCCTTGCGCAGGGAACGGTCGTAGACGGGTGCGTGACGTGTCCGCTGCACGGCAGCATCTTCAGCCTCCTCGACGGGTCGGTCGTCCGCGGGCCCGCGGGCGCACCGGAGCCCGCGTTCGACGTGCGCGTCGAGAACGGGACGGTCGAGGTACGCGTGCGCGCCTAGCCCCGATGACGCGGAGGCGCCGCCGCGCCCGCACGCGTCCCGGCGGGCACCGCGCCTCCGCTACCTTCGCCAGGCGTGGACCTCGAGCAGGCGATCCGCACGCGCCGCACGCACAAGGCGTACGGGCCCGATCCGGTGCCGCGCGAGACGCTCGACGAGCTGCTCGAGCTCGCACGCTGGGCGCCGAACCACAACCTGACCAATCCATGGCGCTTTCGTGTCCTCGGACCCCGGGCGCTCGAGCGCCTCGCGGCGGCAGCGGGGCCCGAGGCCGCGCCCAAGCTCGCCCGCGCGCCGACGCTCGTGGCGGCCTCGGCCGTCCTGTCGGGCGACCCCCTACAGGACGAGGAGGATCTGCACGCCGTGGCGTGCGCGGTCTACGCGGTCCTGCTCGGCGCGCACGCGCGCGGGCTCGCGAGCTACTGGCGCACGCCCGAGGTGCTGCGGTCCGGCGCCGGCCGCGAGGCGCTCGGCATCGGCGACGAGGAGCGGGTCGTGGGATTGATCCATCTCGGGCCGCTGCGCGAGGACAAGCGGCCGCCCGAACGGCTCGGTCCCGCTCAGTATGTGAGTTACCTGGACTGAGCGCCGGCGGGCTCGCAGCCGGCCGTGTTGGCGGGCGCCTGCGCGCGCCTTGCCTCGCCGCGCCGGCCCTCGATCACGAGCAGCTCCTCCTCGCGCTCGCCCGGCCTGAGCAGGCCGCGCCGCTCGAGCGGCGCGGCGCGTGAGCGCATGAGCGGTCCGAGCGGGCCGGGCTGGCGCGCGACGACCTGCGCCTCGAGACCGCCGCGCCTGAGCGCGTCAAGAGTGGCCCCCTCGCCGCACACCGACGAGTGGACGAGCAGGAGCGCGCCGCCGAGCTCGAGGTGGTCGGCCGCCTCCGCGCACAGGGGGTCGAGCAGCGCACGCCCCTCGAGGCCGCCCTCCCACGCCCGCTCGGGGCCCGCGGTCGGCAGCTCGTCTTCGCGCGTCGAGGGCACGTACGGCGGGTTCGAGACGATGAGGTCGAAGCGCTCGCCGCGGACCGGCTCGAAGAGGCTTCCACGCCGGGCGCGCACCTGTACGCGGTTGAGCCTCGCGTTGAGTCTCGCGGTCAGCACCGCGCGGCGCGAGAGGTCGACGGCCGTGGCCCGGCGCGCCCCCGCGAGCGCCGCGGCGACCGCGAGCGCTCCGCTCCCCGTGCACACGTCGAGGACCTCGCCGCCCGCTAGGCCGGGGTCGGCGCGCATGCCCTCCGCGAGCAGCCACGTGTCGGAGATCGGCTTGAACACGCTCGGAGGCGTCAGGATCCTCACGGCGCCCTCGTTTCCCGAGCGCCCGAGAGGAAAACGAACGTCCCCGTGCCGCCCGACCGCCCTCCCATCGCCGACGAGCTGCGCGCGGCCTTCTCAGACGAGGGCGAGCTCACCGTGGGTCTCGAGGAGGAGGTCATGCTGCTCGACCCGGAGTCGCTCAACCTCGTGCCGCGCGCCGGCGCCGTGCTCGACCGTCTCGGCGGCGACCCCGCCTTCAAGCTCGAGATGCCGGCTTCGCAGCTCGAGATCGTCACCCCGCCGCGGTCGAGCGTTCCCGAGACGATCGCCGACCTCGCCGAGGGCCGCCGGCGGCTGCTCGAGGCCGCGAGCGACCTCGCGTGGCCAGCCGCCGCGGGCGCGCACCCGTTCGCCGCGCCCATCGGCCCGCTGAACCCCGGCGAGCGGTACGCGCGCATGGTCGAGGAGTACGGCGACCTGGCGCGGCGGCAGCTCGTGTGCGCGCTCCAGGTCCACGTCCGGGTGGCCGGCGCGGAGCGCGCGCTCGCAGTCCACAATGCCCTGCGCGGCCTGCTGCCCGAGATCGCGGCGCTCGCCGCGGCGGCGCCGTTCCACGCCGGTCGCGACACCGGGCTCGCGTCGGTGCGCCCCACGATCTCGCAGATGCTCCCGCGTCAGGGAGTGCCGCCCTCGATCGGTTCATGGGAGTCCTTCGCCGGCGAGATGGCCTGGGGGCTTCGCGCGGACGCCGTCCCCGAGCCGCGGCGGTGGTGGTGGGAGCTGCGCCCCAATCCCGCGTTCGGGACCCTCGAGGTCCGCGTGCCCGACGCGCAGGCCTCGGTCGCCGAGGCCGCCGGCGTGGCCGCAGTCGTGCACTCGCTCGTGGCGCGCTTGGCCGAGCGGTTCGACGCCGGCGAGCGCCTCCCGGACCCGCCGAGCTGGCGCATCGAGGAGAACCGCTGGTCGGCATGCCGCAGCGGCGTCGAGGGCGCGCTCGCCGACCTCGATACGGGGGAGCGGAGGAGCACGCGCGAGCGCATCGGCGGCCTGATGGACGAGCTCGCCCCGACGGCGGCGCGGCTAGGGTGCGAAGCGGAGCTTCGCGAGGCGCGTGCGCTCGTCGAGGAGAACGGCGCCGTGCGCCAGGCGCGGATCGGCCGCGAAGGTGGGCCGATCGAAGTCGCCCGCTGGCTGTGCGAGCGCTTCAGAGACCTCGAGCGGCCGGGCGCCCGGCGCTTCTGAGCGGGTCGCAATGGGCGTGTCGATCGTCCGCGCGCGGGTAAGGGCGCCCCGATGCGCGAACTGCCCTCAGCGCGCGGCGAGTTGAGCTCGCTCCTGCTCGAGCACCTGCCGCTCGGGGTGCACGAGCTTCCTCCCGCCCCGGTGCCCGACACCGCTGACCCGCTCGCCGACGAGGACCTCCAGCTCGCCCTCTATCTGATGTACGAGCTGCACTACCGGGGGCTCGCGGGCGTCGAGGCCGAGTGGGAGTGGGAGCCGTCGCTCCTCGCCGTGCGTCGCGAGCTCGAGCGACTCGTCGAGGCGGAGCTCGCGGCGCTCCTCGGTCCGCCCTCGGGCGCCCCGCCGCCCGAGGAGATGGACCTCGTCCTGCGCGCGATCTGCGAGGAGGGCGAGGGGCCGTCGCTGTCGCGCTACATCGAGGCCGAGGCCGGCCTCGAGCAGGTGCTCGAGTTCCTCGTGCATCGCTCGGCCTACCAGCTCAAGGAGGCAGATCCACACTCCTGGGCGCTTCCCCGCCTCGGCGGCGCCCCGAAGGCCGCGCTCGTGGAGATCCAGGCCGACGAGTACGGCGGCGGCCGCCGCGAGCGCATGCACGCCGAGATGTTCGCCCAGACGATGGACGCGGTCGGGCTCGAGCCCACCTACGGCGCCCTTCTCGAGCACATCCCCGCGGTGACACTCGCCACGGTCAACGTCCTGTCGCTGTTCGGCCTCCACCGCCGCTGGCGCGGAGCGCTTGTCGGCCACCTCGCGGTCTTCGAGATGACCTCCTCGATCCCCAACGGTCGCTACGCGGCGGGGCTCCGGCGCCTCGGGCTGGGCGATGGGGCCACCGCCTTCTTCGACGAGCACGTCGAGGCCGACGCCGTGCACGAGAATATCGCCGCCGTCGACCTCGCCGGCGGGCTCGCCGGTCAGCAGCCCGAGGTCGCCGCCGACGTCGTATGGGGTGCGCGGGCGCTCATGCTGGTGGAGGACCGCTGGTCGCGTGCTCTGCTCGCGGCCTGGCAGGACGGGCGCTCGTCGCTGCGCGTTCCGCTCGCGCCCGTCCCGGCCTAGGCCGGAGCCCGGGCGGCCCGCGCCCTAAGGCTCGCGCGCTTGCTCGCGTGGCTCGCGCCCGCGCTCGGGGCCGGTCGGCGCGCGAAAGTGCACGAGCCGGTGACTGCCATCGCAGAAGGGGCGCATGCGCGACTTGCCGCAGCGGCACAGGGCAACGACCTCGCGGTCGACCTCGATCTCGTTGCCGTGCATGTCCTCGAGGCGGAACGGACCGCGCACGAGCAGTGGCCCGTCGCGATAGGGGGTGATGGTGGCCGCCGCCTCAGGCGACCGGCCGTCGCTCGCGCGAGCCACCCGGCTGCACCTCCTCCTCGTAGCGGCTGACCACGTCCGCTGCGGCGTAGACGGCGAAGAAGCGAAGCGGCTCCTCGCCGACGCTGTGGACCTCGTGCGGCGCGTCGGCGGGCACGAGCGCGAGGCCGCCGGCGGAGACCCGGCCGCGCTCCCCCTCGACCCATACCTCGGCCTCCCCGGAGACCACGACGATCGTCTCCTCGGCGCTGTCGGTGTGCCGCGGAAGGCGGTCTCCGGGCTCGACCTCGAGCAGTGAGCTCCCCGACGCCGCCGCGCCCACGCCGGGGCCGTGCCCCGCGCTCGAGCGCCAGCGCGCCGACTCGTCGCTCTCGAGCCAGGCGTCCGAGAGGTCGACGTCGTCGAAGCCGAGCGCGCGCACGTCGTTCACGGGGCCGTGGCCTCCATGGACCGCGCCTACCCGGCGGGACCCGGCGGGTAACGGCGTGCGAGCTCGAGCAGGGGTTCGCGCCGCGCTGCGCCGCTGTGGGCGCGGCCACTCGGCGGCTCTGCGGCCGTCTCGCGCGGCGCGGCTATGGTCCGTCCCATGCTTACCGATACTCAAGATTCAGTCGTCGCGCAGAAGCTCCTTCAGCTCCTCAACGAGGCGCACGCCACCGAGCACGCGCTCTCACGCACGCTCGAGGCCCACATAGCCATCACCCCGAGGGGCTCCTACCGCTCCGGCCTCGAGAAGCACCTGAAGGAGACCCGCGACCACGCCGACCGCCTCGAGCGCCGCATGGGCGAGCTCGGAGCCTCGAGGAACGTCATCCAGATGGGGGTCGGCGTCGTCGAGAGCCTCGTCGGCCAGGCGCTCGCGCTCTCGAAGGGTCCGATCGACATCGTGCGCGGCAGCGTAGGCGAGGAGAAGCTGCTCAAGAATGCGAAGGACGAGTGCGCCACCGAGGCGCTCGAGATCGCGACCTACGACGCCCTCGAGCGCTTCGCGAGGAGCACGGGCGACGAGACCACGGCGCGGCTCGCCGCCTCGATCCGCGAGGACGAGGAGCGCATGCTCGCCAACCTCCGGCGCGAGATTCCCAAGCTGACCGACGCGGTCGTCAAGGCGGAGGTCGAGGGCGAGCGCAGCTTCGACGTCTCAACGACAGGGGCGGCCGACGCCGCGCGCGCCGGAGGGGCGGTGCTCCGCGACACCGCGAAGCGGGCGAGCGACCGCGCTCGCGGCTCGGCCCGCCAGGCGCGGAAGGTGCCCGGCGTCGCCCAGGCCGAGGGCGAGGTCAAGGGCGCGCTCGCCGACGAGGGCGACATCCCGATCGCGGACTACGACGAGCTCAACGCGAGCCAGATCACCTCGCAGCTGAACGAGCTGTCGCAGGTGGACCTCGCGAAGGTCGACGCCTACGAGCGCAAGCACGCCAACCGCAAGGGCGTGCTCGACAAGGTCAACTCGCTGCGCGGGGAGGAGCCGTGGCCCGGCTACGACGAGCTGAACGCCGACGAGGTCAGGAGCGCCCTCGAGGGGCTCGATGACCGGCGCGTGGCCGAGGTGCGCGACTACGAGCGCCGGCATAAGGGCCGTCGCGGCGTGATCGACGCCGCCGACCGCGAGCGCGCGAAGAGCTAGACGCCGAAGGTCGCCGCCCGAGTCGGTGCGAGCCGTGTCGGCTACGCGGTGGCCGCGGTCGTGATCCTGGTCGGCCTGACCTAGGGCGATGGCCACCGAGATCCCCGAGCCGCTCCTCATGGGGGTGCTCAACGTGACGCCCGACTCATTCTCGGACGCGGGTCGTCACCTCGACCCGGACGCCGCCGTCGAGCACGGCCGCCGGCTCGTCGAGGAGGGCGCGGCGATCGTCGACGTCGGCGGCGAGTCGACGCGGCCCGGTGCGGAGCCCGTGCCGGCCGCGTTCGAGCTCGAGCGCACGATCCCCGTTATCGAGCGGCTCGCCGCCGGCCGCGACACGGGTCCGGCTGGCGTGCGCGTCTCGATCGACACCACGAAGGCCGAGGTGGCGGCGGCGGCCCTCGGGGTCGGAGCGCGGATCGTCAACGATGTCTCCGCCTTCCGCTTCGAGCCGGAGACCGCGGGGCTCGTGGCGGGCGCGGGGGCGACGTGCGTGTTGATGCACATGCTCGGCGAGCCCCGCACGATGCAGGCCGACCCTCGCTACGAGGATGTGGTGTCCGAGGTCAAGGCCTTTCTCGAGGAGCGGCTCGCGTTCGCGGTCGCCGAGGGAGTGCCCGAGGAGCACGTGTGGCTCGACCCCGGCATCGGCTTCGGCAAGACCCTCGACCACAACCTCGAGCTGCTCGCCCGCCTCGATGAGATCGTGGAGCTCGGCCGCCCGCTCGTGATCGGGACCTCGCGCAAGAGCTTCCTCGGCAGGCTGACCGGGCGCGAGGCGGGCGAGCGCCTGCCCGGAACGATCGCCACCAACGTGCTCGCCCTGGCCGCGGGCGCGAGCGTCTTTCGCGTGCACGACGTCGGGGCGGTGGCCGACGCGCTCGCCGTCGCGCGGGCCGCGCTCGCCGGCCGCGGGCCCGCGGCCGGCGAGCCCGCCGAGCGCTGAGCCGCGCTTGCTAGGTTCGCCGCGTGGACCCGCGCGACGACCTTCCGGGGCCCGACGACGAGCGTGACCTCGACGACGAGCGCGATCTCGACGACGACGACCTGGCGGGCGAGCCGCTCGTCGGGATCGACATCTCCGGCCTCTCGATCTACACCCACCACGGCGCGGGCGAGGCCGAGCGCGAGGTCGGTCAGCGCCTCGTCTTCGACATCTCGTTCGAGCTCGACCGCTGCGACGCGTCCGTCACCGACAGCCTCGACGACACCGTCGACTACGGCGACGTCTGCCAGCAGGTCGCTTTTGCCGCCCAGGAGCGGTCGTTCCGCACGCTCGAGCGGCTCTGCTCGCACGTCGCCGACCGTCTGCTCGAGCGCTACGGCGTGGACGAGGTGACCGTGCGCGCGGCCAAGCCGGAGCCGCCGATCCCGCTCCCGGTCGACGAGGTCGCCGTCGAGGTCTCGAAGGAGCGCGGCGACTGAGCGCCGCGGCGCGCCGCGGCTACCTCGGCCTCGGCTCGAATGCGGGGTCGAGGTTCGACGCGCTGCGCGCCGCCCGCTCGGAGCTCGAGCGGACCTCCGGCGTCCGCGTGATCGCGGCCTCGTCGGTGTACGAGACCGAGCCACAGGACGGGGCGGTGGGGCAGGAAGACTTCCTCAACGCCTGCTTGGCCGTCGAGACGAAGCTCGACCCCGACGCGCTGCTCGAGGTGTGCAAGGACGTCGAGCGGGCGCTCGGCCGCTCCGGCGGCGGCGAGCGCCACGCACCGCGCACGATCGACGTCGACGTGCTCCTGCTCGGCGAGCTCGAGCACCGCTCAGAGCGGCTCGTCCTCCCGCACCCCGACCTCGCCCGGCGGCGGTTCGTGCTCGAGCCGCTGCTCGAGCTCGACCCGGAGCTCGCCCTGCCCGACGGTACGCCGCTCGGTCCCGTGCTCGCGCGCCTCGAGAGCCAGCGCGTGGAGCGCGTCGGGCCGTTCTAGGCGCTGGGGCGCGCATTCGCTGGCCGCGCCGACCGCGCCCGCGATAATCGCTGCCCATGCTGCTCGCCATCGACGTCGGCAACACGCAGACCCAGGTTGGCACCTTCGAGGGCGTCCAGCTCGTCGAGCACTGGCGCTTCGCCACGGTGCGCGAGGCGACCGCCGACGAGCTCGCCTCGCTGCTCGTGGGGCTGCTCGCGCTGCGCGGCCTGTCACTCGCCGACCTCGACGGGGCGATCGTCTCGTCGGTCGTCCCGCAACTCACGCACGAGTACGAGCTGGTCTCCGACCGCTATCTCGCCGGTGCCCTGCTGCTCGTCGGCCCGGGCGTCCGCACCGGTATGCCGATCCGCATCGACAACCCGCGCGAGCTCGGTACCGACCGCCTCATCAATGCGATCGCCGCCTACGAGCGCTTCGGCGGCGCGTGCATCGTCGTCGACTTCGGGACCTCGACCAACTACGACGCCGTCTCGGCCGACGGCGAGTACCTCGGCGGCGTGCTCGCGCCGGGCGTGGAGATCTCCATGGAGGCGCTCTCCGAGCGCGCGGCCAAGCTGCCGAAGGTCGACTTCGAGCCGCCGACCGAGACGATCGGCCGCTCCACCCTGACCGCCCTGCAGTCCGGGCTCATCTACGGCACCGCGGGGCAGGTCGACGGGATCGTCGCGCGCATGCGAGAGGAGCTCGGCGTCGAGGCGGCGGCGATCGCCACCGGAGGGCTCGCCGCCGGCATCGTCCCTTTCTGCGCCGAGATCTCCGAGATCGACGACGAGCTCACGCTCACCGGACTGCGGCTGATTCACGAGCGCAACCTCGAGCCGACCGGCTAGGGCCTCGCTGACCTCGCCCGGCTCGGCCCGCCCGCGAACGCGCACGCCGTCGCACCCGCCCGAGCTACGGTTTCCCTCGCCATGCGGCGCACGCTCACCGACCCCTGGCGAATCGCCGGACTCACGCTCGAGAACCGGCTCGTGCTCGCTCCGCTCGCCGGCATCGGCAACTGGTTCGTGCGCCTCCAGGCGCGCCGTTTCGGGGCAGGGCTCGTCGTCTCCGAGATGGTCTCGAGCTTCGGGCTCAAGTACGGCGACGCGCGCACCACGCGCGAGTTCCTGCGCATCCATCCCGACGAGCACCCGGTCTCGATCCAGCTCTTCGGCCACGAACCGGCCGCGATGCGGGAGGCGGCCGCCCTCGTGGCCGAGGCCGGCGCCGACCTGATCGACATCAACATGGGCTGTCCCGTGCGCAAGGTGTGCAAGACGGGGGCCGGCGCCTCGCTGCTCGAGGAGCCCAGGCGCGCGCTCGGGCTCACGCGCGCGGCGATCGAGGGCGGAGGGCTGCCGGTGACCGTGAAGGTGCGCTCGGGCCAGCGCCCCGGCGAGCGCTCGGGCGCCGATCTCGCCGTCCGCCTCGTCGAGGAGGCGGGCGTTGCGGGGATCGCCTTCCATCCGCGCCACGCCTCGCAGCAGCACAGGGGGCAGCCCGACCTCGCGCTCGCCGCCGAGCTCGTCGAGCGCCTCGACACGCCCGTGGTCCTCTCCGGCGGCCTCTCCTCGGACGAGGCGACGCTCGACGCCTTTGAGCGCACCGGGGCCGAGGCGGTCATGCTCGCGCGCGGCGCCCTCGGGAACCCGTGGCGCTTCGCGCGCCTCGCCGGCCGCTACGCGGGCGAGCCCTCGCTCGAGGAGGTCGCGCGCGAGCTCGAGTGGGTGATCGACCACTGCGAGGAACACCTCGGCGTGGAGCGCGCCGGCCGCTACCTGCGCAAGTTCTACCCGTGGTACGCCGACACGCTCGGGCTCACCAAGCGCGAGCGGCGCGAGCTCGTCGAGGCGCCGACGACGGATGCCGCACGCCGTGCGCTCGAGGCAGTCGCGCTACCGCTCGCGGCCTGACCGAGCCGCTCAAGGACCGCCATACCCGCTGCTATCCTCGCGCGTCCTCGCGACCGGGCGCCGGCGTCCTGCGCCGGCCCCTCGAGCCCTGCGCGACTCCTCTCCATGCCGAAGGAACTCATCCTCACCCCGCAGGGGCTCGAAGAGCTCAAGGCCAAGATCGAGCACCTCTCGACGGAGCGCCGTCGCGAGGTCGCCGACCGCATCCGCGACGCACGCGAGTTCGGGGACATCTCCGAGAACTCGGAGTACGACGACGCCAAGAACGAGCAGATGATGCTCGAGAAGCAGATCGCCGACCTCGAGGAGAAGCTGCGCTCCGCCAGGGTGATCGACGACGAGCACGTCGCGACCGACGTGGTCTCGGTGGGGACGATCGTGCACGTCAAGGACCAGCAGACCGACAAGTCGGCGAAGTACAAGATCGTCGGTTCGGCCGAGGCCGACCCCTCGAACGGGCGCCTCTCGAACGAGTCGCCCGTCGGCAAGGCGCTGATCGGCCGCAAGCGCAACGAGGTCGTCTCCGTGCCCGTGCCGCGCGGCCCCGCGCGCGAGCTCAAGATCACGAAAATCGACGCCGGCTAGGCGACGTCGCGGCGATGGCCGAGGCGAGCGCCGCCGACGCGGACCGGCGCGCCAAGCTCGAGCGACTGCGCGGCGAGCGCGTCGACCCCTTCCCGCACGACTTCGACGGCGTCGTCCCCATCGCCGAACCGCACGCCGCCCACGCCGAGCTCGCGGCGGGGGAGGAGACCGACGCGCGCTACCGCGTGGCGGGGCGGCTCGCCGCGCGGCGCGGGCACGGCAAGGCCGCCTTCCTCGACCTCGTCGACCGCTCGGGGAGGATCCAGCTCCACGCGCGCCTCGACGTGCTCGGCGAGGAGTTGTTCGAGCGCCTCGCCTCGCTCGACCTCGGCGACCTGATCGGAGTCGACGGGGTGGCATTCAAGAGCCGGCGCGGCGAGCTCTCGCTGCGCGTCGAGGACTGGGTGCTGCTCGCCAAGGCACTGCGCTCGCCGCCCGAGAAGTTCCACGGGCTCGAGGACGTCGAGACCCGCTATCGCCGGCGCGAGCTCGACCTGATCGCCAGCGACGATGCGCGCGAGCTGTTCACCCTCCGCTCGCGCGCGGTCTCGGCGATCCGTGGGTATCTCGACGAGCGCGGGTTCCTCGAGGTCGAGACCCCGGTGCTCCAGCCGCTGTACGGC
>DAIOHA010000026.1:0-11162 GCA_036744955.1 Thermoleophilaceae bacterium
TCGGTCGTGTTGACCGACTGGCCGCCCGGCCCGGAGGAGCGGTAGACGTCGATCTGGAGATCGTTCGGGTCGATCTGGACCTCGACCTCCTCCGCCTCGGGTAGGACGGCGACCGTGGCGGTCGAGGTGTGGATGCGGCCCTGCGACTCGGTCTGCGGTATGCGCTGGACGCGGTGGGTGCCGCCCTCGTGCTTGAACACGCTGTAGGCGCCGTCGCCCTTGATGGCGAAGGTGAAGTCCCCGTCGGCGAGCGAGATGGGCTCGACGCGAAAGCCGCGGCGCTCGGCGTAGCGAGTGAGCATCCGGTAGAGGTCGCCGGCGAACAGTCCCGCCTCCTCGCCGCCGGCGCCCGCACGCACCTCGACGATCACGTTCTTGTCGTCGTTGGGGTCGCGTTCGACCATGGCGAGGCGGATCTCCTCGTCGAGCTCGGCGAGCCGCGCATCGGCGGCCTCGAGCTCGCCGCGCAGCGCCGCGTCCTCGCCCTCCTCGTCGAGCAGCTCGCGCGCGCCCGCGGCGTCGGACTGCGCCGCCCGGAACTCGCGCGCGAGCTCATGCGCGGGCTCGAGCGCGCGCCAGGCGCGCCCGACCTCGGCGTAGCGCTCGCGGTCGCCGATCACCTCGGGATCGGACATCTGCTCCGAGAGCTCGGCGAAGCGGCCCTCGATCTGCTCGACCAGCTGCTCGATCACGCGCCCAAAGGTTAGGGCGGCTCCCGCGCCCTCCGCTTCGGGCCGAGTCGCCCGCCGCTGCCGAGCCACAATCTCCTCGTGGCCGCGGGCGCCTCAGCGAGACAGACGGCCGCGGTCGAGGCGCTCACGCTCCGGTCCTACGAGCGCGTGCTCGAGCTCGGCTGCGGCCACGGTGTGGCGGCGTCGCTCGTGTGCCAGCGCCTCACCGGCAGCGGGTGCCTCGTCGCGATCGACCGCTCGCCGAAGATGATCGCCGCCGCTACGGCTCGAAACGTCGAGCACGTCGCGAGCGGACGCGCCACCTTCCTTTGCACGTCGCTGGAGGAGGCCGACTTCGGCGACGAGCGCTTCGACGTGGTCTTCGGGGTCCACTTCCCGCCGGCCGACCGCCACGACCCGGAGGGCACGCGGGAACGGGTGAGCCGCCTGCTCGCCCCAGGCGGGCGAGTGCTCTTCTTCTAGGCGACGACCTCCATGCCCACCTTGTCCTCCTCGCTCGCCTCGGTGGGGTCCTCTACCGCGAGCACCGCCTCGAGCGCGGCGATGCCGACCTCGACCTGGTCGTCGTCGGGCTCGCGCGTGGTGAGTCGCTGGAGCTGCAGCCCCGGCCACATGAGCGCGCGCGCCCACGCCCGGTCGCGCTTGCGCCCGAACAGCTTGAGGACCTCGAACGACAGCCCCGCGACGAGCGGAATGCCGATGACCCGCGAGGCGAGCAGGATCGGCCAGTCGGGCCGCCCGAGTGGGGCGAAGACGACGATCGCCACGATCATCACGATCAGCAGGAAGCTCGTGCCGCAGCGCGGGTGCAGGCGCGAGAAGCGCTGAGCGTTCTCCGACGTGAGCGGAAGCCCGGCCTCGTAGCAGGCGATGGTCTTGTGCTCGGCGCCGTGGTACTGGAAGACCCGCTGGAGGTCTCGCATGCGCGAAATCAGCCAGATGTAGGCGAGAAAGACCCCGATCCGAATCAGCTTCTCGATGACCACGAACACGAGCGAGTTCGGCAGCGCGTCGCCGAAGAGGTTGGTCAGGCCCGCCGGGAGGAGGAAGAACAGGCCGATGCCGAGCGCGAGCGACAGCGCGATCGTGCCGGCCCACGTCTTGCCACCGATCTCCTTGCCCTCCTCCTCGAGCTGGGCGTTGGCGGAGATGGCGAGCGCGCGGTAGCCGATCTTGAGCGACTCGACGAGCGCGACCACACCGCGGATCACGGGCAGGCGCAGCGCGCGGTGGCGCCGGGTCCACGAGACGAGCGGCTCGGAGTGGATCTCGATCTCGCCGAGGGCGGGCTCGTCGGGCTCGAGCTCGTGCCCGTCGGCGACCTGCTCGGGCGAGGGCACGCGCACGGCGACCGCCCACGTCGAGACGCCGCGCATCATCACGCCCTCGAGCACGGCCTGACCCCCGATCGGAGCGTCGCCGGGGGGTCGCCGGCCGGCGCGGGCGTTCGTTGGTCGGCTTTCCGCCGCGGCGCCGGCGGCCTCGGGTCGGGCGCCGTTCGCGGAGGGGCCGTCGCGCTCGCTCATCGCCCGGATGCTATCGGCGCGCGGAGCGCCGGCTTGAGGGACCGCCGCCCTCGGCCGTGCGCGGCGGCGCGTGCCGGCCGCCCGCCGAGCGAGCGTCCGCGCCTACGAGGGCCCGGCCGCGCGCGCCGCCTCGACCGCCGCTGCCGCCCCTCCGCGCCACGCCTCGCCGTGGCCGCTCAGCACGGTCGAGGCTCCCGTCTCGGCGAGCGCGTCGAGCGTGCGTAGCGCTCGCTCGCTGTCCGCGGTGGCCGCTCCGGCCACGATCTTCGGTCCACGCTCGGCGGTGTAGGGATCGAGCATCACGACCGCGTCGCCCGCGATGACGACGTCTCGGTCCGGCAAGTGGAGGGCACAGTGGCCGAGCGTGTGCCCGGGCGTCGGCACGACCCTGGGGGAGCCCGGCACCGGCAGCGTCCCGTCGGTGTAGCGCGTGACCTCTCGCACCGGCGTCGGCCAGAAGGCGCGCGCCCGCACGAGCGCGGCGACGATCGGCAGCGCCCGTACCTGCGTGGCGAAGTAGAGCGAGCGGGGTCGCTCGTGGCCGTACTGGAGCGGGTGGCGCGTGAGCGGTACGTCGTCCTCGTGCACGTACACGGGCACTCCGAGCTGCGAGCGCGCGCGCTCGGCGAAGCCGAGGTGGTCGAAGTGTGCGTGGGTGAGCACCAGTGCCCTCACCTCGTCCGCGCTGCGTCCGATCGTGCCGAGCGCCGACAGGAGCGCCGCCCACGCCGTCGGCACGCCGGCGTCGACCACCGTCACGCCTCGCTCGTCCTCGACGAGGTAGAGGTTCGTGTACGCCTCCTCGACCCGGTGGACGCCCGGGGCGACGTCGCGCTCGAGCATCCTCGCGGCGCCGGTCCTCAGGGCTTGAGGACGACCTTGACCGCCCCGTCCTGCTTCTTCTGGAAGATCTCGTAGCCGTGCGGGGCGTCGTCGAGCGGGATCTTGTGCGTGGCGAGATCCTCCACGCCGAGCGGGTCGGACTCGTCGGTCACGAGCGGCATGAGGTCGTCGATCCAGCGCTTGACGTGCGCCTGGCCCATCTTGAGCTGCACGCCCTTGTCGAAGAGCTGGAGCATGTTGATCGGGTCGGCGGTGCCGCCGTAGACGCCGCTCAGGGAGATCGTGCCCGCGCGGCGGACGGTCTCGATGCACGCGTTGAGCGCCGCGAGGCGGTCGATGCCCGCCTTCTGGATGACCTGGGCCGCGACCGCGTCGGGAAGCATCCCGACGAGCTTGTGCGCCATCTTGCCGACGGGAACGCCCTCCCCGTGGGCCTCCATGCCGACCGCGTCGATCACGGAGTCGGGGCCGCGGCCGTCGGTCAGGTCACGCATCGCCGCCGCGATGTCGCCGTGCTCCTCGAGGTTGAGCACCTCGATCCCGTGGCGGCGCGCCATCTCGATGCGCTCCGGTACCAGGTCGACCGCGATCACCCGCGCCCCACGGTGCTTCGCGATGCGCGAGGACATCTGCCCGATGGGGCCGAGCCCGAAGACGCCGACGCTGCCGCCCTCGGGGATGTCGGCGTACTCGACCGCCTGCCACGAGGTCGGCAGGACGTCGGAGAGGTAGAGGAAGCGCTCGTCGGGCATGCCGTCGCCCGGCACCTTTATCGGGCCGAAGTGTGCCTGGGGCACGCGCAGGTACTCCGCCTGGCCGCCGGGGACCTGCCCGTACAGCTTCGTGTAGCCGAGGAACGACGCGCCCGTGCCGTAGTCGTAGTTCTGCGTCGTCTCGCAGTGCGCGTAGAGCTGGCGCGAGCACATCCAGCAGTGCCCGCACACCACGTTGAAGGGGATCACGACGCGGTCGCCGGGCGCGATGTGGGTGACCTCGGCGCCGACCTCCTCGACGACGCCCATCGGCTCGTGGCCGAGGATGTCGCCCTCGTCGATGAACGGTCCGAGGACCTCGTAGAGGTGCAGGTCGGAGCCGCAGATCGCCGTCGAGGTGACGCGGATGATCGCGTCCGTCGGCTCCTGGATCTTCGGATCGGGCACGTTGTCCACGCGCACGTCGTGGTTGCCGTGCCAGGCGAGTGCCTTCATGGGTGGACCTCCTCGGTCGCTAGGAGGCCGCTTCGGCGGTCGCGCCCTCGGGATGGACCTCGTGCTCGCCCTCGGCGAACTCCTCGACGATCTTCGAGCAGAAGGCCTCGAGGTCGTCGGGCGAGCGACTCGTCACGAGCCCCGCGTCGACGACGACCTCCTCGTCGACGACCTCGGCGCCGGCGTTGCGCAGGTCGGTGCGGATGCTCGCGTAGGAGGTGAGCCGGCGACCGCGCGCGACGTCGGCCTCGATCAGCACCCACGGGCCGTGGCAGATGACGCCGACCGGCTTGCCCGTCTTGAAGAACTCCTGGACGAAGGTCACCGCGTCCCCGTCGGCACGCAGGTTGTCCGGGTTGGCCACGCCGCCGGGGATGATCAGACCCGCATAGTCGTCGACCGACGCGTCGCCCACCTTCTTGTCGACCGCAAAGGTGTCGGCGGGGTTGATCTCCCCGTTGACGCCCTGAATCTCGCCCGTGTCGAGCGACAGGAGCTCGGTCTCCGCGCCCGCTTGCTCGACGGCCTCGCGCGGCTGGGTCAGCTCGACCTGCTCGACGCCGTCGGCGGCGAGGATCGCGATCTTCTGTCCTTCGAGCTCGTTGGCCACGGGGGCTTCCTTGTCGGTCGAGGTCTGTGCTGACCCCGGACTACCCGGGGGACGGGGCGAGTAACCCGCGCCCGGGAGGCCCACGGGAACCGCCGGCGCGTTGAAGCTCGCCGCCGCTAGCGCGAGCGGCGCGCGGCGCGGCGCCGAAAGCGCTCGACCCTGCCGCCCGTGTCGACGAGCTTCTGGCGGCCCGTGTAGAAGGGATGGCAGTTCGAGCAGATCTCGACGTGAAGGTCGCCCTTCGTCGAGCGGGTGGTGAACTCGTTGCCGCACGAGCAGCGCACGTGGGACTCGACGTACTCGGGATGGATCGCCGTCTTCACGAGAACGAGTCTAGCCGGCGCCCGCCGCGACGGGCTCGGGAATGCCGCGCTCGCGCACGGCCATGGGCAGGCCGCCGCGAGGGCTCAGCGTCGGCATCTGGCGCACGGTCAAGCGCCTCCCCGGGAGCAGCTCGGGACGAAAGCGCTGGAGCAGGAGCGTGACCACGGCCTTGACCTCGGTCTGGCCGAAGCGCATCCCGATGCAAGTGCGCGAGCCGCCGCCGAACGGGACGTAGGCGCCCTTCGGAAGCCGCGCGCGGCGCTCGGGCGCGAACCGCTCGGGCATGAAGGCCTCGGGCTCCGGGAAGACCTCGGGCAGGCGGTGGCTCGCCCACGAGCAGTAGTTGACATAGGCGCCTGCGGGCACATGCCGTCCGGCGAACTCGAACTCCTCGACGGCGCGCCGCGGGCCGATCCACGCCGCCGGGTAGAGCCGCAGCGTCTCGTCGAGCGCCATCTCGAGCTCGGGCAGGGCGCCGCCGAGGAGCTCGGCAGCGGTGGGAGCGCGCCCTGCGAGCACGCGGTCCTGCTCCTCGAACACGCGCGCGAGCACGTGCGGGTGGCGCGCGAGCTCGTGCAGCAGAAAGGAGATCGTCGAGGTCGAGGTGTCGTGCCCGGCGAACATGAGCGTGACCGCCTGGTCGCGCACCTCGCGGTCGCAGAGGCGCGAGCCGTCCTCGTCGCGCGCATCGACGAGCATGGAGAGCACGTCGCCGCGCTCGGGCGCCGAGCGCTCGCGCCGGCGCGCGATCTCCGCGTAGACGATCTCGTCGAGCACCTTGCGCGAGGTCTGCATCCGTCGCCACGGAGAGCGCGGACCGCGCAGCAGCCGCAGTGGATAGTCGGTGCCGAAGAAGGAGAGGGCGCGCTCGAAGTGCTCGGCGGCCTGCACGCCCTTGCCACCATCGTCGGGGTCGAGTCCGAGCAGTGCCCGCATGGCGATCCGCATCGCGAGCTCGCGCGCCCACGCATAGACGTCGACCACGTCGCCCACTCCCCAGCCCGCGAGCGCGCGCTCGGCCTCCTCGAGCATCGTGGCCGTGGCGGCGGCGATCGCCTCGCGGTGGAAGGCGGGCAGCATGATGCGGCGCGCGCCGCGGTGATAGTCGCCGTCGATGGTCAGCAGCCCGTCGCCGAGGAGCGGGATCAGGTCGCCAAAGCTCGACTCACGCCAGTGGAAGTTGTGCGCGTGCGAGACGAGCACATAGTGGTTCGCCTCCGGGCCGACCATGAACACATGCCGCCCGTGGAAGACGCGCAGGCTGAAGATCGGGCCAAAGCGCTCGTAGCAGTCGAGCAGGATCGGCAGCGGGTCGTGCGCCATCCGGTGCGTGCGCTCGACGCTGAAGTCGACGGGCCCGGGCGGGAACGGCCCGTGCGCGCCGAGCTCACCCCGCACATCCCCCACGATCCGCGCGAGCGGATTCCTCGTGGGGGGCGGCGGTGCGCTGACGGCCATGGCTACATCGGCTGCCTGAGGACGGTCACCACGCACGCTCCGCCGAGGCCGATGTTGTGTCCGAGGCCGACCTCCGCCCCCTCGACCTGGCGCGCGTCGGCGTCGCCGCGGAGCTGCCAGGTGAGCTCCGCGCACTGCGCGAGGCCCGTGGCCCCGAGCGGATGGCCCTTCGAGATCAGTCCGCCGGAGGGGTTGACCACCCAGCGGCCCCCATAGGTGGTGTCGCCGGCCTCGACGAGCTTGTGTCCCTCGCCCTCCTCGGCGAGCCCGAGCGCCTCGTAGGTGATGAGCTCGTTGGCCGAGAAGCAGTCGTGCAGCTCGATCACGTCGAGGTCGTCGGGGCCGGCGCCGGCCTCGTCGAGAGCGCGGTGCGCCGCCTCCCTCGACATGTCGTAGCCGACGACGCTCATGCAGGACCGCGACTCGAACGTAGCGCGGGTGTCGGTCGTCAGAGCCTGGCCCGCGACCTCGATCGCGCGCTCCCACAGACCGTGCTCGTCGACGAAGCGCTCGCTCGCCACCACCGCGCAGGCCGACCCGTCCGAGGTGGGCGAGCACTGGAGCTTGGTGAGCGGCTCGTGGATCATCTTCGCGCCCTTAATCTCGTCGAGCGAGTACTCGGTCTGGAACTGCGCGTACGGGTTACGCGTCGAGTGCTCGTGGTTCTTCCATCCGATCCAGGCGTAGTGCTCGGGCTCAGAGCCGTGGCGCTCCATGTGCTCGCGGCCGGCGTTGCCGAAGAGCTGCGGCGCGGGCGGCGAGGCCTCGGGCTCGCGCAGGGCGAACATCGCCTCGGCGTGCTTCTGGATCGGGTTGGCGCGGTCGGTGTACTTGATGCCGAGCGAGCCGGGCTCCATCTTCTCGAAGCCGAGCGCCAGGGCACAGTCGGCCAGGCCGCCTCGGACCGCCTGGCGCGCCATGTACAACGCCGAGGAGCCGGTCGAGCAATTGTTGTTGACGTTAATGACCGGGATGCCGGTCAGCCCTAGCTCGTACACCGCCCGCTGGCCTGAGGTCGAGTCGCCGTAGCAGTAGCCGGCGAACGCCTGCTCGACGTCGCCGTAGGCGATGCCCGCGTCGTCGAGTGCGCGCGTCCCGGCCTCCCTGGCCATGTCGGGGTAGTCCCACTCGCGCGCGCCGGGCTTCTCGAACTTGGTCATGCCGACGCCGACGACGTAGGTGCGGTTGCTCATGCGGCGATCTCTCCAGAGGTGGATGGCTCGGACGGGCGGGCGCGCTCGACGGCGTCGAGGCCCTTGCGGAAGAGGGCGAGAAAGCCCTCGTACAGCAGCGCGTGGGCCTGCTCGCGGGTGAGCCGGCGGTGCAGGAGCCACTCGAGGCTCGCGGCCTCGGCAAGGCCGGCGTAGGCGCGCACGAGCGCGTGGAGGTCGGGCGGCGCGTCCGCGGGCGGGTCGGCGGGACGCAGCGCGAGGATCACCTCGTCGGTCGCGGCCTCGCGTGCGTCCTCGAGGATCGCCTCGACCTCCGGGTCGTGTCCGAACCCCTGCGCGCCGCGCGCGGCAAGCCACGTCTCGCGGTTGCGGCTGAGCATCTCGAGCCAGCGGTCGATGCCCTCGGCGAGCACCTGCTCGGGATCGCGCTCGCCGAGGTCGGGCGGCACCGGCTGGAGCGGCATGGCCACCATCGAGCGGACGACCTCGAGGTAGAGGTCGCGCTTCGACCCGAAGTAGTGGTGCAGCAGCCCGCGGGCGACGCCCGCCTCGTGCGCGATGTCCGTCGTCGAGACCGCGCCGAAGTGTCGCTCGGCGAACAGCCGGCGCGCGCAGGCGAGGATCTGGGCTCGCCGCTCGTCATGCTCGAGTCGGCTCCGGCGAGGCGCGGCCGTGGCCATGGCAGGGACCATCGTAGCGAGCTTGTTGGCAGACTGCCAACAGCGCCTCGCTGACGGGTGGCGGTGTCCGCCCCGCCTCCGTCCGCGCTACTCGGCCGGGGTGAGCTCTCCGTGCACGCCCTCGACGACGACCCCGAGCCGCGAGCCCGACCCGACCCAGCGCCGCAGCTCGGGTCCGCCGCGCGCCTCGACGCTCGTCCGCGCGAGGCGGGCACGGCCCGCGAGCCGGCCGCGTGCCGTCCGAACGCTCCCGTCGGGCCACGGCTGGAGCAGGGACACCCGCGCGCGGAACGGGATCCGCGGTCCGACCGGGCGCGCGCTCACCCGCATCTCCCAGCCCTCGCCGCGCGCGCTCATCTCGGTCCCTGCGCTCGGCTCGCCCTCGAAGCGCGCCAGGACCTTGGGCAGCGACCAGTTGCGGCGCCCGCCGACCACGCTCCGCGCTGAGTCGACCGCCATGAACGGGACGTGCAGGGCGACGCGCCCGTCGCGCACGACCACCGTCACGGCCAGCGCCTCGGCGTACGGTCCGACCGGCGTGTCGGCGTAGCGTACGAGGCCGCCGCCCGCGAGGAGCACGCGAGCGCCCGCGCGCAGCGCCGCCGCCAGATCGCGGGCGGCACCGCGGCCGGGCCACGAGAGCCAGATGACCGCTCCGAGCTCGAGCCGCCACGGGGCCGGGGGCGCGGCTTCGGCCAGCACCGCCGCGTCCTCGGCGCCGAGCGCGGTCTCGGGGACGCCGGGGACCGCGGTCAGGTCCATCCGGCGTCGGCTTCGCGCCTCAGGCGAGCTGGTAGTTCGGGCCGTCGCCGCCCTCGGGAGGCGTGAGCCTGCCGCCCTTGGCGGTGATCGCGCCGCACTGCACGCAGTTCGAGGGGGTCACCTGGACGTCGACCATCTCGCCCTCCATCCCCTTGGAACCGCCGTTCTGCTCGGCCTTCTCGAGGATCTCCTCGGGCACCTGGTAGACCTGCGCCGGGCACATGTTCTGCCACATGAGCGCGACCTCGAGCGGGACGTGCTCCTGGATCCGGATGTGGTTCGGCGCGTCGTCGCGCGTGGCGTTGCCGCTCAGAAAGACGCTCGACAGCTTGTCGAAGGTGAGCTCGCCGTCGGGCTTCGGGTACCGCTTGTTGCGGTCGCCGATGAACACCTCGACCTCGGCGTCGTTCTCGGTGTGGAAATGGCCGGTCGGGAAGCGCCCGCCCGTGATCTCCATCAGGTTGGCCATCGCCCCGCCGGCGAAGAACCCCTTTGAGAAGACCTGGCGCATGTTGCGCGAGCGGTAGATCTCCTTGTCGATCGCGCTCGAGCGCACGCGCTCCTCGTAGCCGGAGAGGTCAGTGACCGTGCCGTCGCCGTGCTTGAGGCCCTCGAAGATGGCCTCGGCCGCGTAGATGCCGGCGTGCATCGCGTAGTGCACGCCCTTCAGCACGGGCACGTTGACCATCGAGGCCGAGTCGCCGGCGATGGCGAGGCCGGGGGCCCACAGCTTGTCGGGCATCGCCCAGTAGCCCCCCGAGGGGATCGTCTTCGCCCCCCAGCCGACGCGCTTGCCGCCCTCGAGCAGGCCGCGCACGAACTTGTGCGTCTTGAACTCCTGGAGGACGTCGTGGACCGAGAAGGTCGCGTCGCGGTAGTCGAGCCCCGTGACGAAGCCGAGCGAGATCTTGTCCTCGCCCATCGGGTAGATCCACGAGCCGCCGAACTCGCGGTACTTGGCCGAGAAGCGCAACGGCCAGCCCATCGTGTGGATCACGCGGTCGAGCGGCTGCTGGACCTCCCACACCTCCTTGACGCCGAGCTCCCACTGCGGCGGGTCGTCGGAGCCCATGTCGAAGTGGCGGATGGCCGCGCCGGCGAGGTGGCCTTGCGTGCCCTCGGCGAGCACGGTCGCGCGCGCGGTCACCTCGGTGCCGGGCTCGAAGTTCGACAGCTCCTCGCCCTCACGGCCGCGCCCCTTGTCGCCGGTGCGCACGCCGCGCACGACGTCGTCCTCGACGAGCAGGCGGGTAGCCGCGGTCTCCGAGAGGACGTAGATCCCCGCCTCCTCGGCCTTCTCGGCCAGGAACCGGCCGAGCTGGGCGATCGAGATGACGTAGTTGCCGTGGTTGCGGAAGGGCGGCGGCGTCGGCTTGAGCGGGATCTTCCCGCGGCGCGTCATGAAGTAGACCGCGTCCTTCTCCACCTTGTTGAAGGCGAACGGCCACTCCTCCGGCGGGATGTCGGGGAAGAGCTCCTGCATCGCCGACGGACGCATGACGGCGCCCGACATGAGGTGGGAGCCGGCGTTGCGGCCCTTCTCGATCAGCGCCACCGGCACCTCGCCGAGCGACTCCGCGAGCTGGGGATCGCCCTCGAGCAGCTGCGTGAGGCGGATCGCGCAGGCGAGTCCGGCGGGCCCGCCGCCGACAATCGCCACTCCGACGTCGATCTGCTCGTCCTCGGAGTCCTGCGGCGGCCCGACGAACTCCTGGTCGGGATCGACCGGGGGCGGGAACTCGAGCGGGGCGATGGTCATCGTCGTCCTAGCCCTTGCGGGCCTTCACGGCCTCGGTCAGCTTGGGCAGGATCTTGTTCAGGTCGCCGACGATGCCGAGGTCGGAGAACTCGAAGATCGGCGCGTTCGGGTCCTTGTTGATCGCGACG
>DAIOHA010000027.1:0-11064 GCA_036744955.1 Thermoleophilaceae bacterium
GGTCCTCGCCTTCGACGCCGGCGGCACGAAGCTGCTCGGCGGTGTGGTCGGCGCGGACGGCGAGATCGAGCGCCGGGTCCTACGCGGGATCGCCGGGCTGACCCGGGACGCCGTGCTCGAGACGATCTGCGAGGCGGCCGAGAAGCTGCGCGAAGGCGCGCCCCACGTGCTCGCCGCTGGCTTCGGCATCCCGAGCACGATCGATCGCCGCAGCGGTCGCTCGGTCCAGTCGGTGCACCTGCCGTTCGACGACTTCGCGTTCGGCGCGGAGATCGAGGACCGCCTCGGGTTGCCCGTCGCCTGGGACAACGACGCCAACGCGGCCCTGTTCGGCGAGCTTCGGCTCGGTGCCGCCCGAGGCGCGTCCGAGGTCGTGATGCTCACGGTCGGGACCGGTATCGGCGGGGCGCTCGCGTTCGGCGGGCGCATCTACCGCGGCAGCTCGGGCGCCGCCGGCGAGCTCGGGCATATTCCGGTCGATTCCGACGGCCCGCCGTGCCAGGGCGGATGCCCGGGCCGCGGCTGCCTCGAGGCGCTCGCCTCGGGGGCGGCGATCGGCCGCGAGGGCGCGACGGTGGCGAGCGCCGCGCCGGACTCCGCCCTCGGACGGGCGGTGGCGGACGGGCGAGAGCCCTCGGGCGTGCTCGTCACGGAGCTCGCGCTCGAAGGTGACCCCGGGGCGAGGTCCGTGCTCGAGCTCGCCGGGGAGCGCCTCGGGGCGGGGCTCGCCGGAATCGCGAACGCCCTAGATCCCGAGGTCATCATCGTCGGAGGCGGCGCCATGCGCGCGGGCGAGCTCCTGCTCGGGCCGGCGCGGCGTGTGCTCGCCGAGCGTGCGCTGCGCCCGGCGAGCGAGCGGGTGCGAGTAACGGCCGCCGAGCTCGGCGAGGTGGCAGGCATGGTCGGCGCCGGGCTCGCCGCACACGAGCTCGCCCGGGGGGGCGAGCGGGCGGAGGCATGGCGGTGAGCGGGCGGCTCGTCGTCTGCCCGACGCCCATCGGCAACCTCGAGGACGTCACCCTGAGGGTGCTCTCCGCGCTACGCGAGGCCGACGTCATCGCCTGCGAGGACACACGCCGAACGCGCGTCCTGCTCGAGCGCTACGGGGCGTCGGGCGAGCTCGTCACCTATCACGAGCACAACGAGCGCCGGCGCGCGGCCCCGCTCGTCGAGCGCATGCGCGCGGGCGCTACGGTGGCGCTCGTCTCCGACGCGGGCATGCCGCTCGTCTCCGACCCCGGCTACTTGCTCGTGCGGGCGTGCGTGGCCGCGGGGATCGCGGTCGAGGTCCTGCCCGGTCCCTCGGCGGCGCTCGCCGCGCTCGTCGCCTCCGCCCTCCCCGCCGACCGCTGGCGCTTTGCAGGCTTCCTGCCACGCCGCGAGGGAGAGCTGCGCGCCGCGCTGACCGAGCCCGGCGGCACGCTCGTCGCCTTCGAGTCGCCGCACCGGCTCGCGGCCACGCTCACGGTGCTTGCCGAGCTGGACCCGGAGCGGCCGGTCGCCGTCTGCCGGGAGCTGACGAAGGTCCACGAGGAGGTCGTGCGCGGGTCCGCGGGCGAGCTCGCCGATCGGTATTCGGCGCAGCCGCCGCGCGGAGAGGTGGTGCTCGTCGTAGGAGCTCCGCGGGTTCAGGACGGAGCGGGCGAGTCGCCGCCGGCCGGCCTCGACGCACTCGTGCGGCTCGTCGAGGCGGGCGCGCGGCCGCGGCCCGCGGCGGGCGTGGTGGCGGAGCTCGCGGGCGAGAGCGCCAATCGGCTCTATCGCGCGCTCGTGGCGGCCCGGCGTGCGGGAGAAGAGGAGGCGAACGACCAGCCGCCGGCGCCCGGGCGCTGAGTCCCCTGCGCCCGCGCCTGCGACCGACCGCGCCTCGGCGTTACCAACGTGCACCCGATTGACGAGAAGGACGCATCGGCTCCCACACCTCGGTCAACGGCCCCTTGCCTCACGCGGCGCGGCTCGTCAGCTCCGCCGCCATGACCTCTCAACCCACACCCACACCGCCGGGCCCCGTGCTCAGCGCGGGTCCCTTCAGAGCAGGATCCTTTGACCGACTCGCCGCGGGGCGTGTCATGCGCCGACGGGAGCTCAGCTCCCGCCGGTCCGCCGACGAGCCTTGGCAGAGGCACGCAGCGGGCTCGACCGCCCCGGATAGCATCGATCGCGATGGGCTACTACGTCACGACGCCGATCTACTACGTCAACGCGGAGCCGCACCTCGGTCACGCCTACACGACGATCGCCGCCGACGTCCTCGCGCGTCACAGGCGTCAGCGCGGCGAGGAGGTCTTCTTTCTCACCGGCACCGACGAACACGGGGAGCCGGTGGCCCTGGCCGCCGAGCCGCTCGGGACCACGCCGCGCGAGCTCGCCGACCGCAACGCCCCGCGATTCGAGGCGTTAGCTCAGCGCCTCAATGCCACCAACGACTTCTTCATCAGGACCTCTGACGAGCGTCATGTCGCCGCCGTTCAGGAGATCCTCACGCGCGTCAAGGAGGCGGGACACGTGTACCGCGGGACATACGAGGGCTGGTACTGCCCCCGGTGCGCCGACTTCAAGACGGACGCCGAGCTGCTCGAGGGCAACCGCTGCCCGATCCATCGAATCGAGCTCGTCCGTGAGCGCGAGGACAACTACTTCTTCCGGCTGTCGACCTTCCAGGAGCGCCTCGAGCGCCTGTACGCCGAGCAGCCCGACCGCGTTCTTCCCGAGCACCGTCGCAACGAGGCGCTCGCATTCATCGGCCAGGGCCTCACCGACGTCTCGCTGAGCCGATCGCGCGTTACGTGGGGCGTCCCTGTCCCCTGGGACGAGGACCACGTCTTCTACGTGTGGTTCGACGCGCTCCTCAACTACTACACCGCGCTCACCTTCGCGCGCCCGGGTGAGGACCTCAGGGAGCGGTTCTGGCCCGCCAACGTCCACGTCATGGCCAAGGACATCCTCAAGTTCCACGCGGTCATCTGGCCGGCGCTGCTCATGGCCGCCGAGCTCGACCTGCCCGAGCACCTCTTCGTCCACGGCTACCTGCTCATGGACGAGCACAAGATGTCGAAGTCGCTCGGCAACGTGATCGACCCCTTTCAAGTCATGGACTTGTACGGGACCGACGCCCTCCGTTACTACCTCATGCGCGAGGTCAACTTCGGTCAGGACGGGTCCGTCTCGCCCGAGGGGTTCGAAACCCGCTACACGACCGAGCTCGCGAACGAGTACGGCAACCTCGCGAGCCGAACGCTGGCGATGATCGCGCGCTACCGCGAGGGCGTCGTGCCCGCCGCGGAGCCCCCCTCCACGCTCGCCGCCGACTTCCAGGGCTTGACCGAGCGCGTGCGCGAGCGCTTCGACGCGGTCGAGGTGACGGGCGCGCTCGACGAGGTCTGGCGGCTCGTGCGTCGGCTCAACCAGTACGTGCAGGACGAGGCGCCGTGGCAGCTCGCCAAGGACGAGGGAGAGGCCGAGCGCCTCGACGCCGTGCTCGTCGGACTCGCCGAGGGCCTTCGCGTGGTGAGCGTGCTGCTCCACCCGTACATGCCCGAGTCGGTCGAGCGCCTGCTCGCGGCGCTCGGCGACGAGGACCTGTCGCTCGAGCGGGCGAGCTTCGGCGCCGGCGCCCGCGGCGGAAAGGTCGCCGAGCTGACGCCGCTCTTCCCGCGCGTCGAGCGCGCGGGCGCCGCCGTCGCGTAGCCGTGGTCGACACCCACTGTCACCTCGACGCCTGCAGTCCGGCGGACGGCGAGCTCGTCGAGCGTGCGCGAGCGGCCGGCGTCTCGCAGCTGGCCACGGTCGGGACCGACGACGCGAGCATCGAGCGCGCACTCGCGACTGCCCGGACGCACGAGGAGGTCGTGGCCATCGTCGGCCGCCACCCGCACGAGACCGCCGACTTCGATGCGGCGGCGCGCGAGCGGATCGAGACCGCGGCGGGCGACCCGCAGGCCCGCGCGATCGGCGAGACGGGCCTCGACTTCTTCCGCGACCACGCGCCTCGCGACGATCAGCGCCGCGCGTTCGAGGCGCACATCGATCTGGCGCGGCGGCTCGAGCTGCCGCTCGTCGTCCATACGCGCGCGGCCGAGGAGGAGACCTTCGCGCTCCTGCGCGAGCGAGCCGGCGGGATCACCGTCGTGCTCCACTGCTTCTCGGCGCCCGACCGGCTCGACGAGTGCGTCGAGCACGGCTGGCTGTGCTCGTTCGCGGGCAACGTCACTTACCCGAGCGCTGAGGCCCTGCGTGCGGCCGCGGGCGAGATGCCCCACGAACTCCTGCTCGTGGAGACCGACTCGCCCTACCTCGCGCCGCAGCCCGTGCGCGGAAGACCCAACGAGCCGGCCAACGTCGTCGCCACGGCGGAGGCGGTGGCAGAGGCGCGCGGCGTGGCGCTCGCCGAGCTCGAGCGCACCGTCGAGCGCAACGCGGAGCGCGTTTTCCGATGGTGACGAGCGACGCCCGCCCGGCTGGACGCGCGCGCGGCGAGAGCCTGCGCGCCTGGACGCTTGCTCGCGTCGCCGAGCTCGATCTGCGCCCGAGCCGCGACCTCGGGCAGAACTTTCTCGTCGACGAGCGCTTTCTCGACGCCGTCGAAGAGGCGGCCGAGCTCGACCCGGCGGACACCGTCATCGAGGTCGGCGGCGGGCTCGGTGCCCTGTCGCTGCGTCTCGCTCCGCGCACGGCGCACCTTCACGTCGTCGAGGTCGACCCGCGCCTCGCCGCCTTCCTCGCCCGCGAGCTCGAGCCGTTCGCCGGCGCGACGGTGCACACGGCCGACGCCGTGCGGCTCGACCTCGGCGAGCTCCGGCCGGCGCCGACCAAGCTCGTCGCCAACCTTCCCTACGGCGTTGCGGCGACCGTCCTGCTCAAAGCGGTAGAGGAGCTCGCCGGCGCGCGGCTACTGGTGGCGATGGTGCAACGAGAGGTCGGCGAGCGTTTCGCGGCCGCCCCGTGTACGCGCACGTACGGAGCCACTTCTGTGCTCGCCCAGCTCGCCTGCGACGTGCGCGTCCACCGTCGGGTTCCGCGCTCCGCCTTCTCGCCTGCGCCGAATGTCGATTCGACCATCGTCGTCCTCCGGCGGCGACGGCCTACGCCGTCGCGCCCAGTCAGGGACGTCGTGCGAGCCGCCTTCGCGCACCGGCGCAAGACGCTTGCCGGATCGCTCGCGCTCGCGTGGCCGGAGGAGGGAGGACTCCGCGAGCGGGCGCGTGCGGCCCTCGTCGCCCTGGGGCATCCGCTCGACGCGCGGGCCGAGCGGCTGTCGCCCAACGAGCTCGAGCGGCTGGCGCTCGGGCTCGGGCGCGAAGGCGAGCCGCCGGTCCCATGATCGTCGAGCGGGCGCCGGCGAAGGTCAACCTCGTCCTTCATGTCGGCCCGCGTCGAGCCGACGGGCTGCACGAGCTCTGCTCGTTGTTCGCGTCGCTCGAGCTCGCCGACCGCGTCGAGGTCGAGCCGCTCGCGGAAGGTCGGGAAGACCGCATCCGTTGCCCGGGCGTCGAGGGCCCGAACCTGGCCGCAGCGGCGCTCGCGACCTACCGCGAGGTCAGGCCGTCAGACGGGCCGCCCGCGCTCGAGGTCCGCATCGACAAGCGCGTCCCCGTTGCCGGCGGGCTAGGAGGCGGCAGCGCGGACGCCGCCGCAGTGCTACGCGCGGCCGACGCGCTCGCGTCCGACCCGCTCGGCCCGGAGCGATTGCGCGAGCTCGGAATGCGGCTCGGCGCTGACGTGCCGAGTCAGGTGTGGCCTCGGCACGCGGTCGTGACCGGCGCGGGCGAGCACGTCGAGCCGGTCGAGCTGCCGGGGGCGGACCTCGTGCTTGTGCCCCAGCGCGTCGGGCTCGCCACCGCGGACGTGTACGCGGAAGCCGACCGCCGCGGCGACGTCCGCGCGCGCCTCGATCCCGAAGCCCTGCGGGCACTCGCCGCGAGCGGCTCGCTCGAGGAGCTGCTGCCCGCGCTCGAGAATGACCTCGAGCCGGCGGCGCGCGCGCTCCGGCCCGAGCTCGCCGCGATCGCCGACAAGCTCCGCGCTCGCGGGGCCCGAGCCGCCTTGCTGAGCGGGTCGGGCCCGACGTTGGTCGGCCTCTTCGCCTCTCCCGGCGCCGCGCGCGCCGCCGCGGAGGCGATCGAGGGCGCGACCCTCACCCGCCTACGCGCGACCCCACTCGACGCCTCGCCGGGGGGAGCCACCGCGGAGGGCGCACGATGACCGATCGCCCCCACGGCGCGACGGCCGACAGGCGCGCCATGCGCGCCGCCGTGGCGGTCACGGCGGCTGGCCTCCTCGCCTTCTTCGCGTGTCTCGTCGCGGTCGAGGCCGGGCCGAGGCTCGCGCCCCTCGACGCGACGGTGCGCCGGGGGTCGCTCGACGCGATCGCCGCGCTGCCCGAGGCGCTCGTGCGAACGGTCACCGACCTCGGCGCGCTCCCGACCACGACCGGTCTCGTCGCCCTAACCGCACTCGCGCTCGTAGCGGTGCGGCGACCGCGCGCGGCGGTTGCGCTCGTGGTCGGGCTGCTCGCGATTTTCGTGACCGTGCAGCTCGTGAAGAGCGGGGTGGGGCGGGAGCGGCCGCCCGGCCACGATCCGACGCTCGTGACAGCGAGCTACCCGAGCGGGCATGCCGCCTACTCGACCGCGTGGACGGCCGTGGCGCTCGCCTTGACGAGCGCGTGGCAGCGCGCGCGCGGCATAAGCCACGCGCGCGTGCTCGTGGTGGTCATCGCTGTGCTGATGACGGTGGCGATCGGCGCCACGCGCACCCTGCTGAGCGCCCACTACCTGTCCGACGTCCTAGGGGGCTGGGGCCTGGGTGCTGCGCTCTTCGGGCTCGCCACCGTCGTGACGCTCGGCGTCGGGCCGATGCGCCAAACTTCGTCCCCGAGCGTCGAGGCGCCGGCGCCCGAGCGCTCGAGGAGCACAGCATGAGCGTCATCGCGATCACCGGCACTAACGTCGTCCTCATCCTCGTCGGCGTACTCGTGCTCGCCGGTTACCTCCGTCTCATCGTCGGGCCCGCGTGCGCCTCGTACTCGCGTCGTTGGGAGAAGGCCGCGGCCGCCGTGCTCACGGTCTTCATCCTCGTCGGGCTCCTCGCGACGGGCGCGGCGATCGGTGCGGCGCTCATCTGGTCCTACGACCGCTGGGGCTAGGCGAGCAGCGCCGCCCGCGGGCGGCGCTGCGGACGCGCCGCCGCCCGCTCTTACACTCGCTCGATGACCGATCCCGTGGAGACCGCCCCCGAGCCCGACGGCGCCGCGGCGTCGGGCTCGCTCGAGGCGCTCGCCGACGTCTCGTCGGCGGTCGAGGGCGGGGCGGGCCTGCACGAGGTGGTGCGCGCGGCGAGCCGCGCACTCGGCGCGGGCGTGGCGCTGCTCGACGCCGCGAGCAGCGTCCTCGCCGTTGCCTGTCGCTCGCCCGAGGAGGAGCGCTCCGTGCTCGGAGGGAAGGGCGGCGCCGGCTCGCTCGAGCTGCGCGTGGCCGAGCGCCGCGTCGGCGAGCTGCGCTATCGCGAGCGCGGCAACGCCTCGCCGCCCGACGGCCTCGTGCGCATGGTCGGGTCGGTGATCGCGCTCGAGGTCGAGCGCTCCGCGGCCCCGGAGCGAGCGACCGAGGCCGCGGTAGCGCGCTTTCTCGAGGACGTCCTCAGCCGCCGCACCACCGACCGCGACAACATCCTCGCGCGCGGGCGCGAGCTCGGCGCCGACCTCGGTGCGGGCGCGGGGGTGCTCGTCGTGCGCGCGAACGCGCGCCAGCCCGAGGAGGGCGACTGGCGTGCGCGCGTGCTCGTCGCCGCCGAGCGGGCCGCGCGGCGCGTCGCAAGCGGGGCGCTGGCTGCCGCCGTCGAGTGTGTCGCCGGCCGCCCGCCCGGCGGCGGCCGCGAGGGGCGCGGGCGTGGCTCGCCCGGGGACGGCGAGATCGTCATCGTCGCCCCCGGCGCCGACCCGGCTACGCCCGAGCGCGCCGCCTCCGCCGTCCTGGGCGAGCTGCGCGGGCGCTTTCCGAAGCACGGCTTCGCGGTCGGCCGCAGCCGCTCGGCCACGGACCCGGCCGACCTGTACCGCGCGGGCGCCGAGGCGCTGCTAGCCGCCAACGTCGCCGAGGCGGGCGGTCACGAGCTGCTGGCCTTCGAGGAGACGGGCTCTTACCGGCTGCTGCTGTCGGCGATGAGCGAGGACCCCGGTGAGCTCGAGCGCTTCTACTCGGAGACGATCGCCCCGCTCGCCGACTACGACGACCAGTACGAGACGGCGCTGCTGCTCACGCTCGAGGCCTACCTCGACTTCGACGGCAGCGTGGCCGGGACTGCCCAGCGCCTGTTCACCCACCGCCACACGATCCGCTACCGGCTCGAGCGCGTACGTGAGCTCACCGGCTTCGACGTCGGCTCGAGCGACGGCCGCGAGCGCCTCGGCCTCGGCCTCAAGGCCATGCGCGTGCTCGGTTTCGCGCCCCCCGCCGGGCCCGCCACCGAGCGCGGCGCCGAGGCGGGGCGCGTTCCCCGCGAAGAGCCCAACGCCTAGCCGGCGAGCCGGCGCCCGCGCCGAAGCTGGGGAGCCAGGATTCGAACCTGGTCTTGAACATCCAAAGTGTCCCGTGCTGCCGGTTACACCACTCCCCAGGGGCGTCCGAGGATAGATCGGCCCCGACCCGCGCCGATACGCTGCCCGCGTGTCCGCCTCGCCGACCGTCCTCATCATGGCCGCCGGCCACGGGACGCGCATGCGCTCGTCGCTGCCGAAGGTCCTCCACCCCGTGTGCGGGCGGCGGATGGTCGAGTGGGTCGTCGAGGCGGCGCGCCGCGCGGGGGCGGGGCGGATTGTGTGCGTAGCGCGGACCGGCGCGGGGCTCGAAGAGGCCCTTCCGCCTGAGGTCGCGCTCGCCGAGCAGCGCACGGGCGAGGGCACGGGCGCGGCCGTGCTCGCGGCGCGCGGCGCGCTCGAGGACGCGGCGGGCACCGACGGACGCGTCGTCGTCCTCTCGGGCGACCACCCGCTCGTGACGGGAGAGCTCATCGCCGACCTGCTCGCAGCTCACGCGCACGAGGGAGCGGCCGCGACGATCCTCACCACCGACCGGCTCGACCCCGCCGGCTACGGGAGGGTGGTGCGCGCCGCCGACGGTAGCGTCGAGCGACTCGTGGAGACGAAGGATCCCGAGGGCGTGCCCCCCGAGGAGCTCGCAATCCGCGAGATCAACCTCGGCACCTACGTCTTCGACGCTCGCGAGCTGCTGGACGCGCTCGACCACGTGAACGAGACCGGCGGCGAGCGCTACCTGACTGGGGTCTTTCCGCTGCTGCGCGAGCGCGGGCGGTCCATCGTGACCTTCCGTACCGACGACACACGCAGCGCGCTCGGGGTCAACACGCGCGCCGATCTGCTCGAGGTCGAGGCTCACGCCCGCCGCGCGCTCGTCGAGCGTCATGCCCTCGACGGGGTCCTCTTCTCGGCGCCCGAGACGGTGGTCATCGACGTCGGCGTCGAGATCGGAGCGGACACGACGATCGCGCAAGGCGTGACGCTGACCGGGCGCACGCGCATCGGCAGCGCCTGCGAGGTCGGGCCGCACACCACCGTGGTCGACTCGTCGCTCGGCGACCGCGTGCGCGCGCCGCACTCCTACCTCGTCGGCTGCGAGGTAGCCGACGACGCGACGATCGGGCCCTTCGCGTACCTGCGCCCCGACGCCCGCCTCGACCGGGGCGCGAAGGTCGGAACGTTCGTCGAGGTCAAGAACGCGCGCATAGGCGCGGGGGCGAAGGTGCCGCACCTCTCCTACATCGGCGACGCCGAGGTCGGCGAGGGGTCGAACCTCGGCGCGGGCAACATCACCGCCAACTACGACGGTCGTCGCAAGTACCGCACGCACATCGGCCGCAACGTGCGAACCGGCGTCGACACGGTCTTCGTGGCTCCCGTGCACGTCGGCGACGGCGCGTACACTGGCGCTGGATCGGTGATCGTCGAGGACGTTCCCGAGGGGGCCCTCGGCGTCGCCCGATCGCGTCAGCGCAACGTCGAGGGATACGCCAAACGAGCGAAGGACGAGGAGGACGCGGACACGTGACGACGGTGCTCGACACCGAGACGGTCCCCGCTCCCAAGAGCCTCCCGATCGGCTACGACAAGCGGATGATGCTCGCCGCCGGGCGGGCGAGCGGCGAGCTCGGCACGCGCATCGCCGAGCGGCTCGGGGTTCAGCTCACCGACGCGGGCCTCAAGACGTTCCCGGACGGCGAGGTTTACTGCCGCTACGGCGAGTCGATCCGCGGCGCCGACATCTTCATCGTGCAGTCGATCTCGACGTGCGAGCGCGAGGGCGTCACCGCCAACGACGCGCTCATGGAGCTGCTCGTCATGATCGACGCCGCCGTCGGCGCCTCCGCGCACCGGGTGATCGCCGTCACGCCGTGGTACGGCTACTCACGCCAGGACAAGAAGTCGGCCCCGCGCGAGCCGATCACCGCGCGGCTCGTGGCCAAGATGCTCGAGACTGCCGGCGTCGACCGCGTCGTGACCATGGACCTGCACGCCGGTCAGGTGCAGGGCTTCTTCTCGAAGCCGGTCGACCACATGACCGCGATGCCGATCCTCACCCAGTACGTCCAGGATCGCCTCGCCGCCTCGGTCGAGGACCTGGTCATCATCGCCCCCGACGCGGGCCGCGTGAAGCTCACGCGCAAGTTCGCCCAGAAGATCGGCGCGCCCTACGCCCTGCTCGAGAAGGAGCGCCCCGCCCAGTCGGTCGCCGAGATCGGCTACGTGATCGGCGACGTGCGCGACAAGGTCGCGGTCGTGGTCGACGACATGATCGACACGGGGGGGACGCTCGCCGCCGCTGCGCAGACGCTGATCGACGAGGGCGCCTCGGAGGTCCACGCGGTGGCCACGCACGGGATCTTCTCGGGCAACGCCTTCGAGACGCTCGGGAGCTCGCCCTTGTCGAGCATCGTCGTCACGGACACCGTGCCGTTGCGCGACGGCGCTCCGGACTTGATCCGTCAGCTGACGAGCGCCGACATCCTCACCGACTCGGTGCGCCGCATCTTCACCGACGACTCGGTATCGGA
>DAIOHA010000028.1:0-11006 GCA_036744955.1 Thermoleophilaceae bacterium
TTGCCGTAGGCGCGGCCTTCAAGCTCGGCTTCTTCCGCGGAGCAGGTGAGCGAAAGGTCGACCCGGTGGTTGGGAAAGCGAGTCGGATTGCAAGGCAGGGGACAGCCCCCGCGGGAGAGCTAACGGACGATATGAGGGCACCGCCGTGCCTGAAGGAGAAATCCGATGCGCTGACCGCGTCGAGCACCCCTGTCCCCCGTTAGCGTGTCGCGTCTATGACGTCCCCCGCCCGCGCCAGCTTGGAGGCGTAGTAGGGATCGGACGCCCAGCGGCCCTGTAGACCGTAGATGGTCCGCGCTGAACCCCGCTTGGAGTCCGGGAGGGGACGCCACGAGAGTGCTATGGCTATGAGCCTCTTCTGCTCGGCCGTGCCCGCGCCCTTGGGGAGCGCGTAGGCCAGCAGCCTGCCGACGTGGGCGTCGACCGAGGCGGACCAGCGGGGGAAAGACACGCCCGCCCCCGGCGCTCCCGTGACGCCTATGCCCGCCGGATTTCTCCGGGGGCCGCTGGCTCCAGTAGGAGCTCAGGTGCGCAGTCTCGTGGTCCATCTGGGCGCTGACGACCAGCGGGTCAACGCCCGCCTTGATAGCCACGGTGAAATCGCGGTCGACTATGTAGCGGACGTCGGCGTCGGTATACGCGCCGTTGTACTTCGGCACCAGATACCGAACGACCTGGCCTTCCGTCACTCCGGGAGGCGCGATTATGGGCGAGGTCGTCTCGAGCCCGGCGGCATACGAGTTCTGTGCCGGGATCAGAGATACAACCGCGACGACCAGCGCGAGTGCCAAGAGCTGGATAGGCATAAATGTGTTCCGCCTGCGTTTATTGGTGACTCCGCTGATGGGTTGCGATTCTCGGCCCTGAGCACCTTCCCTGCAAATGTGCAAGATCCAGCTCGCGCACGGCGGCGGTGGGTGAGACTCGCCCACGGGGAGCGAGTCGACGCCGAACTGCCGCCCGAGGACGAGCATGCGATCGAGCGGGGCGACGACGCCAATGGGCACTAGCGAAGCTGCCAGACGTCGCCACGCTGGCACTTAACGCTGACACCCGGCCCCCTCCGCGCTCGTCGACTATGGCACGGCCCATAAGAAAAACCCCGTTTGAGCGGGGCTTTACTTGAAGCGGACGACGGGTCTCGAACCCGCGACCTTCGGCTTGGGAAGCCGACGCTCTACCAACTGAGCTACGTCCGCACACTGCGCACCGCACGCGGCGCGACAACCGATTCTACTCCGACGGCACCCCGCGGACGGCGCCTGTCGACCGCTGCCCCGCTCTAACCTCGAAGGCGATGCGACGCCTGCTCTCGCCGCTCCCGCTCGCCGTGGTGGTCAGCGTCGTGGCGCTGCTCGCGTTGCTCGGCTACGGGGTCACCTCGACGGGTCCGGACGCGAGCATCGAACAGGCGCTGGCAAGCGGTCAACGGCCGAAGGCGCCCGCCATCACCCTGCCTCGGCTCGACGGGGACGGCCAGGCGTCGCTCGCCGACTTTCGCGGCCAGGTCGTCGTGCTCAACTACTGGGCCTCCTGGTGCGAGCCGTGCCGGAACGAGTCACCACTGCTCGAGCGCTGGCATTGGAAGCTCAGGGCGCGCGGGGGCACGGTGCTCGGAGTCGACGTGCTCGACGTGACCTCCGACGCGAAGGCCTTCGTGCGCCGCTTCGGGCTCACCTACCCGATGTTGCGCGACGCCGACGGCGCGACGCAGCGGATCTTCGGGGTCGTCGCCTACCCGGAGACGCTCGTGATCGACCGCGACGGGCGGATCGCCGCGGTGGAACGCGGGCCTGTCGACGAGGCGTTCATGCGGCGCGAGGTCGAGCCGTTGCTCGGAGAGCGGGCGTGACCGGCGCGGAACGCCGCCTCGCGGCGCTCGCGCTCGCGCTCGCCGCGCTGATGGGCGCGCCGGCGCCCGCGCTCGCCTGCCCGCGCACGAGCGTGGGCGAGCTCGAGAACGAGGTCATGTGCCCCGTATGCAAGACGCCGCTCGCGGTCGCCGAGAAGGCGCCCCAGGCCGAACGCCAGCGCGCGTTCATCCAGGATCGCGTCGATCGTTGCGAGTCGAAGGGCGAAATCAAGGCCGCGCTCGTCGCCGAGTTCGGCGACGAGGTGCTCGCGCTTCCCGAGCGCGAGGGGTTCGACCTCGCGGCCTACCTCGTTCCTGCGGGTGCGCTCGCGCTCGGACTCGCAGCGGCCGCCGTCGCGACCGTGCGCTGGCGGCGAAGACGGCCCCGAGCTGCGGAAGGGGCGGCCCTGCTCGAGGGTGGCGGAGAGACCGTTACCGCGGGCACCGTGGGCGCCGCCTCCTCCTCCGCGCCGAGCGCGGAGGCCAGCGCGCGGCTCGATCGCGACCTCGAGCGCTACGACGCCTGAGCCGTTGTGAGCTCGAGCGTCGACACGACCGTGCTCGCCGCTTTCGCCGTCGGCTTCGTATCGTTCGTCTCGCCGTGCGTGCTGCCGCTCGTGCCCGGCTACCTCTCCGCCATCTCGGGGGTCTCGTTCGCCGACCTCGAGGAGGGCCGCCGGCGCGCGCAGGTGCTCGGGCCGGCGCTCCTCTTCTGCCTCTCCTTTGCGGCCATGTTCGTCGCGCTCGGCATGACCGCGACCGGCATCGGCCAGGCGCTGCTCGACCACCGCGTCGCCCTGCGCCAGGTCGCGGGGGTGACGATCGCGCTCATGGGCGCGCTCTTCATCGCAACGCTTTTCGTGCCCAAGCTGCGACGCGACTGGCGGCCGCAGGCGCTCATGCGCCGCGCCTCGACCGGCGGGCCGGTCGTGGCGGGACTCGCCTTCGCCATCGCGTGGCTCCCGTGCACGGGGCCGACCCTCGGCGCCATCCTCACCGCGGCGAGCACGCGCGCCACCGTCGGCCAGGGCGCGGTGCTGCTCGCCTTCTACGCCACGGGTCTCGCCGTCCCGTTCGTGCTGAGCGCGCTCGCCTTCTCGCGCGCGACCCGCTTCTTCCGCTTCTTCCGCGACCATTTCGCGGTCATCACCGCGGTGTCGGGGGTCGTCCTCATCGCCATGGGCGCGCTGCTCTTCGCAGGCGAGCTCACGCGCCTGAACGGCGAGGCGCTCGCGCTCATGGAGCGCCTGGGGATCAACGTGTTCGGCGAGCTGTAGACCGACCGCGCCGGTCGACAAGTCGAGCCGGCACCCGGGCGGCGAGCCGGCCGCGCGGAGACCGGACCGTCTGCTGGGCGGCCTTCAGACCGTGACCGCCGCGCCCATGCGCGCGACGAAGGCGGCCACGATGCTCGGGTCGAACTGCGAGCCGGCGCAGCGGCGGAGCTCGCCAGCGCTTCGTCGGCGGAGCGCGCGGCGCGGTAGGGACGCTCGGTAGTCATGGCGCTGAAGACGTCGCACACCGCGACGATGCGGCTCGCGAGCGGGAGGTCGTCGCCGCTGAGGCCGCGCGGGTAGCCGCCGCCGTCCCACCGCTCGTGGTGACAGTGGACCGCCTGGGCGACGGCGTCGAGGCCGGCACCTCCGCCAGCATGTCGCCTCCCCACTCGGGGTGCCTGCCCATGACCGCCCACTCGCACGCGGAGGAGGCCGGCTTGTTGAGGATTGAGTGGGGAATCGCCGGCTTGCCCACGTCGTGTAGGCGAGCGGTGAGCTCGAGCTCTAGCAGATCGCCCGAGGGAAGCGCGAGGTCGCGCCCGAGCTCTAGCGCGACGCCGGCGACCTCCGCCGCGAGGCCCTTGAGCCAATGGTCGCGCAGGCGGCCTCGGAAACTCCGGCGCCAGGCGCAGGTGTCGTGGCCGAGCGCGCTGCCGGCAGAGCAGCGCGCGCCAGAGTGCGCCCTCGTCTCGTCTCGTCAACCTCATCCCCTGAGGCCCCGAGTGTTCGACTCGCCTCCCAGCACGCCTCTCCAACACGCGGGAACGGGAAAGGTGGGGAAACTGGTCCCAGTACTGGGGCGCCGGGCCCTCGGGTCGGCGTGACAAAGCCACGCGTCGATCGTCGCGACACGGCCAAGCGCGGGCGCGCCGCCCTACATAGTCTCCGGGGCCTCGACTCCGAGCAGGTCGAGCGAGCGCGCCACCACGCCCTGGGTGGCGCGGCAGAGCTCGAGCCGGAAGGCCTCGTCGCCGCCCTCCTCGGCGGCGCCGACCACGCGGCAGTCGCGGTAGAAGGCCGAGAACGCCTGCGCGAGCTCGAGCGCGTAGGCGGTCAGCCGATGCGGCGCCCGGCGCGCGGCTGCGGCGCTCACCTCGTCGGGAAGCTCGAGCAGGCGGCGCACGAGCGCGCGCTCGGAGGGATGCAGCGGAGGCTCCTCGCCCGAAGGACCGGAGCGTGGCGGTGCGCTCGCTTGCCCCTCCTCGGCCTTGCGCAGGATCGCGGCGATGCGCGCGTGCGCGTACTGCACGTAGTAGACCGGGTTGTCCTGGGTCTCGTCGCGCGCGAGGCGCAGATCAAGGTCGAGCGTCGTGTCGTGGCTGCGCTGGAGGAGGAACCAGCGGGCGGCGTCCACGCCGATGTCGTCGATCAGATCGTCGAGCGTGACGAAGTCGCCGCCGCGCTTCGACATCTGCACGCGGCGCCCGCCCTCGGTGAGGTTGACGAGCTGCATGATCTGGAGCTCGAGCGCGCCCGGCTCGCCGCCGAGCGCCGCCCAGGCGGCCTGCATGCGGGCGACGTAGCCGTGGTGGTCGGCGCCGAGCACGTCGATCACGCGGTCGACGCCCCGGGCGTGCTTGTCGGCGTGGTAGGCGACGTCGGCGGCGAAGTAGGTTGGCTCGCCGCCCGAGCGGCGAAGCACGCGGTCCTTGTCGTCGCCGAGGGCGCTCGTGCGCAGCCACGTCGCGCCCTCCCTCCCGTACACGTGACCGCGCTCGCCGAGCAGCTCGAGCGCGCGCTCGACGGCGCCGCCCTCATGCAGGGCGCGCTCGAAGAAGAAGCGGTCGTAGCGAACCCGGAACCGCTCGAGCGACGCACGCACCTCCTCGACGACGAGCCCCACCCCGCGCGCGGCGAGCTCGTCGACCGGCAGCTCGGCCGCGTCGGGGATGCGCGCCGCGAGCGCGGCGACGTACTCGCCCCCGTATCCGTCCTCGGGGGGCTCTTCGCCGCGCGCCCGCGCTTCGAGAGACTCGCCGAAGCGGCGGATCTGGCCGCCGGTGTCGTTCACGTAGTACTCGCGCTCGACCGTGTGGCCCGCGAAGGCGAGAATGCGACACAGGCTGTCGCCGTAGGCGGCGTGCCGCGCCGCGGCGACGGTGATCGGGCCCGTGGGGTTCGCGCTCACGAACTCCACGAGGACGTGCTCGGCCGTGGCGCTCGCGCCCCCGCCGCCGAAGGCCTCGCCAGCCGAGGCCACCTGCTCGAGGGCCGAGCGCCAGAAGCGGTCGGAGAGGAAGAGGTTGAGGAAGCCCGGTCCCGCCACCTCGGTGCGGTCGAGGTCCTCGCCGAGCCGCCCGCCGAGCGCCGTGCCCAGGCGCTCGGCCGCCTCGCGCGGGCGCTCCTCGAGCCCCGAGGCGAGCACGAGCGCGGCGTTCGTCGAGAAGTCGCCGAACTCGGGACGCGGCGGGCGGTCGAGGCGGAGCTCGACGGTGGCAAAGTGGCCGCGCACGTCGGCAGCGGCGTCGGCGAGCGCGGCGCGGAGGCCGGCGAGCGGGTCGAGAGCGGGCGTCGTGCGCGCGCCGCGGTGCGTGCTCGGGTTCGTCATCGGCGAGAGGGAGCGGCCCCGCGGGCGGCGGGCGGGGCTCAGTAATGGTATGGCTCGCGGGCGAGGATCTTGTGCCCGCGAAAGAGCTGCTCGAGCAGCACGACGCGCGCGAGCTGGTGCGGCAGGGTCATCGGCCCGAGCGAGAGCCGCATGTCGACCTGGTCGAGGTCGAGCCCGCGCGGCCCCCCGATCACGAAACACAGGTCGCGCCCCGACCGCCGGCGCTCCTCGAGAAAGCCGCTGAACTCCTCGGACGAGAAGGAGCGGCCACGCCCGTCGAGCAGGCACAGGAAGGCGCGCTCCGGCAGCCGCCGCTCAACCCACTCCTCCTCGCGGACCTCGATCAGCTCGACGCGTGCGTGACGCCCCAGCAGCCCGCGGTAGTGTTGGACGTCGTCGGCGAACGGCGGCCGCAACCGGCCGACCGCGAGCACGACGATCTTCATCGCCCCGACGCGCGCGCGAAGGCGAGGCCGAAGCCGATCCGCTCGACCGTCGTCGGGTGCGTGCCGAGCAGCACCTGCCACGCGCGCGGCGGGTCGGGCTCGCTCACGTTGGTGACCGCGAGCGAGCGCTCGAGGCCAATGAAGGCCGCGGGCTCGTGCGTCAATCGCAGCGCGAACGCGTCGGCACGCGCCTCGACTGCGCGGGAGAGCGGGTTGCTCGCGAGGCCGGCGGCGAACGAGACGAGCGCGAGTGCGAGCGCGTAGGCGGGGAGAGCGGCGGGCGTCGCAGGCAGTCCTGACTCGCCCGGGCGCACGCCCCGCAGGAACCGCTCGGCCAGGACCTGGGCCAGGAAGACCGCCGGCGGAGCGACGATGGCGAGCCAAAGGAGCCCGTGCGGCAGGTCGCGGTAGCGCACATGGGCGAGCTCGTGCGCCACGACGGAGCGCACCTGCTCGGGCGGAAAGCGCTCGATCAGCGTGTCGTAGAGGACAACGCGCTTTGTACGGCCTAGCCCGCCGACGTAGGCGTTGGTACCGGTCGTGCGGCGGCTGGCGTCGACGCGGAGGACCTCGCCCACGTCGACGCCCGCCCGGCGCGCGAGGTCGAGCACCTCCGAGCGCAGCGGCCCCGGCTGCAGCGGCTCGAAGCGGTTGAAGATCGGGGCGAGCAGCAGCGGCGACAAGAAGACGAACGCCGCGCTGACCGCGACGGCGGCCGCCGCGCCGGGGATCCACGGCCGGCGCGGGAAGCGGCGCAGGACGAGCAGGGCGATCGCCGACCCCGCACCAGCGAGCGCCGCCCCCACCAAACCCGCCTTGGCTACGTCGCCCAGCCACGCCCCGAAGCCCTGCGTCGAGAGGCCGACGTCCACGGCGCGCGCGTGCGCGACCGCGTCGAGCGGCAGCGTCCCCATCGCCACGGCCACCGACAGGCCCGCGCCGACGGCCGCCCCGCCGGCGAGCGGCTGCCGCCCCGCTCGCTCCAGCGCGCGCCTCAGCGGGCGCGGCGGGCGCAGCGCGATCAGGGCGAGCGCGCCGCCCGACACGGCGATCCCCGCGACACCGAGCGCCCGCTGGGGCCCTCGATACGCCTCTGCGCGCTCGAGCTGCGCTCCGCTGAAGTACGCTGTCGGCTCGACGGCGACCGGCTCGATGAGGCCGGTTCGGGGACGGAGGGCGAACGTGGCCGCCGCGGCGGCCACGACCGTGGCGACGACCGCGAACGGCAGGCGCAGGCGATGTCTCTCCATCCCGACGAAACTCTAGAAGGCGACTCCCGCGGGCCGCGGCGCGTGGCGCTCCTCTCCGACGTTCACGCGAACCTCCCGGCGTTCGAGGCGGTGATCGCCGACATCGAGAGCGAGGACCTCGACGAGATCTGGTGCCTGGGCGACCTCGTCGGCTACGGCGCGCAGCCCGACGCCTGTGTCGCGCTCGCCGCCGAGACCTGCTCGGTGTGCCTGATCGGCAACCATGACCTCGCCGTGCTCGGCCGCCTCGACATCCGCGACTTCTCCGGACTCGCGCGCGCGGGCGTGGAATGGACGCAGGACCACATCGGCGAGGCGAGCGTCGACTACCTCTCGCGGCTCGAGCCCGCCGACACCTCGCGGACGATCGGGCTCTTCCATGCGAGCCCGCGCGACCACGTGTGGGAGTACGTCCTGTCGGTCTCGCAGGCCGAGGAATGCCTCGAGGCCATGGACGCGCGCATCGGCGCGGTCGGCCATTCGCACGTGGCGCTGTGCTTCTGGAGCGAGGACGGCGGGGGCATGAGCGGCCGACAAGCCCCCGAGGGCGCGGTCGCCGAGATGAGCGAGGGCCGCTGGCTGCTCAACCCGGGGGGCGTCGGCCAGCCGCGAGACGGCGACCCGCGTGCCGCGTGGCTGCTGCTCGACCTCGTCGAGACGACGGCCACCTGGCGGCGGGTCGAGTACCCCGTAGCCGACGCCGCCGACGCGATCCGCGCCGCCGGGCTTCCCGCCGCGCTCTCGGACCGGTTGTTCCACGGCCAGTGAGGCAGCGGTGATCTACTCTCGCCGCATGCCCTCTCGCGCCCGCCTCCGCCGCGCGCGCACCGCGGCGGCGGTCGCGGCCGCCGCGGTGCTCGTCCTCGCTTCCGGGTGCGGCGGCAACGATCGCAGCCTCATTCCCGCGAGCTCCGAGCGCGACCTGCTCGCGCGCATGGACGAGATCGAGACCCGCGTCGACAACCGCGCCTGCACGAGCGTCCGCAACAGCTCGCTGCCCGCGCTGCGGCGCGAGGTCGACGGGTTGCCGAAGCGCGTCGACCGGGAGGTGCGCACGACGCTCGACGACGGCCTCGGCCGCCTCGAGGAGCTCGTTCGCACGGAGTGCAGGCCGAGGCCCCGCCCCACGACACCGGAGCCGACCGTGACGCCGACGCCCGAGCCGCAGACGACCACGCCGACCCAGCCGCAGGGCACCACGCCGAACACGCAACCCGAGACCCCGAGCACACCCGACCAGGGCACGGGCGGCGACGACTCCGGCGGGGGCGGCGGAAACGACGGCACCGGCAACGGCGGGGACGGGGGCGGGAACGGAGACGACGGCGGAGGCAACGGCAGTGACGGCGGAGGCAACGGAGGAGGGCCGCCCGCCAACGGCAACGGCTCGCTTCCCCCGGGCGGAGGGGTCCCCGGGGCCGGTACGGGCGGGAGCCCCGGCGGCGCACCCTCGGGCACGGGGAGCGGCGCAACGTGACCACGCCGACCGAGGTCGCCGGGCGCTACCGGCTCGAGCGCCGGCTCGGAGCCGGCGGGATGTCGACCGTGTTCCTCGGGCTCGACAACGTGCTCGAGCGCCGCATCGCGATCAAGCTGCTCGCCGAGCATCTCGCCGAGGACGAGACCTTCGTGGCCCGCTTCCGCCGCGAGGCGCTCGCCGCCGCGCGGCTCCAGCACCCGAACGTCGTGCAGGTCTACGACTCGGGGCGCGACGCCGACTCGGGGCGCCACTACATCGTCATGGAGTACGTCGACGGGCCCTCGTGCGCCGACCTGCTGCGCGACCACGGGTCGCTATCGGTGGAGGACTGCGTCTCCTACCTCCGCGACGCCTGTCGCGGGCTCGACTACGCGCACCGCGCGAGCGTCGTGCACCGTGACGTCAAGCCGGGCAACCTCCTCGTGGCCGAGGAGTCGGGAATGGTCAAGCTCGCAGACTTCGGCATCGCCAAGGCCGCGGAGCAGTCGCGCGTCACCCAGGTCGGATCGGTGCTCGGCACCGCGGCCTACCTGTCGCCGGAGCAGGCGCGCGGCGAGGAGGCCGGGCCGGCCTCCGACATCTACTCGCTCGGGGTCTGCGGCTACCAGTTCCTCACCGGCCGCCTGCCGTTCGAGTACTCCTCGCTGACCGAGCTCGCCATCAAGCAGCAGGAAGCCGAGGTCGAGCCGATAGCCGACCTGCGTCCCGAGGTCCCCCTCGAGCTCGACCGTGCAGTGCGCGCTTGCCTCGCCCGCGATCCCGCGGCCCGCTTCGCCTCGGCGCTCGAGGCGGCGGAGGCGCTCGAGGCGGGCCTTCACGGCGAGGTGACCGAGGCGACCGAGATGCTTGCGGCAGGCCACACCGGCGCCCACGACGGTGACGTCGACGACGAGCACGGCGTCGACGCGACGATCCCGCTCGCCGCCTCGGGCGGCTCCGAGGCCACCCGCGCCATGCGCACGCGCGAGCCGACCCAGGCGCCGCCCCCCGCGCCCGCGCGGCGGCCCGCGCCCGTCCAGGCGCCCGCCCGCGCCGCCCGCCCGCCGCGGCGCCGCCGCGGCGGGCTCGGCCGCCTGCTCGCGATCTTCCTCGTCATCCTCGCCGGCGTCGTCGTCGCCTTCGTGATCGCCTCGAGCGGCACGGGGAGCAGCCAGCAGCCGATCCAGGAGGAGGACGTCAAGCAGCAGCTGCAAAAGCTCCGCGACTTCGTCCGCGAGAACTCGCGCTAGGGGGCCGGCTGTACCCGCCTAGGGCGCGTACGGCGCGCGCCCCGCGAGCACGTCGGAGCTGTGGTCGGCGTAGCGCCCCTCGCGGATCGCGGTCCGCAGGCCGTCCATCAGGAGCGCCATGAAGGTGAGGTTGTGCAGCGTGAGGAGCCGTACCGCCGTCAGCTCCTTCGCACGCGCGAGGTAGTGCAGGTAGCCGCGCGTGTGCTCGCGACACGCGCGGCATGGGCATCCGGACGCGAGCGGCTCGCGACTAGTGCGCGAGCCGGGCCGCGTCACGTCGAGGCGCCAGCGTGCCCCGGGGTCGGGCACGAGAGCCGTGCCGTGGCGCGCGAGCCGGGTGGGCGTCGCGCAGTCGAACCAGTCGATCCCCGCCCCCACCGCATGCACGATGTCGTCGACGTCCCCGATCCCCAGCAGGTGGCGCGGCAGCCGCTCGTGCAGGCCGCCGAGCGCCCAGCCCACGACCTCGCGCATCTGCGCCTTGTCCTCGCCGAGCGAGCCGCCGATCGCCACGCCGTCGACCTCGGCGGCGGTGACCCGCTCGCCCGACTCGACGCGCAGGTCCTCGAACACGCCGCCCTGGACGATGCCCAAGAACAGCTGGCCCGCGGGCGCGTGCTCGCGGCGCCAATCGACGCAGCGGTCGAGCCAACGGTGCGTGCGCTCGGCAGCCCGCGCGGTGTAGGCGCGGTCGGCGTGGAACGGCGTGCACTCGTCGAAGGCGAGCGTCACGTCGGACCCGAGCGCGGCCTGGACCTCCATCGAGGTCTCGGGACCCATGAAACGCTCCGACCCGTCGAGGTAGGAGCGAAAGCGCACGCCCTCCTCGGAGATGTCGAGCACGCTCGGCTCCTCACCGCCGCGGCCCCCGCGGCGCTTGATCTCCTCGGCGACCGAGCCGTGGCCCATCGAGAACACCTGGTA
>DAIOHA010000029.1:0-10702 GCA_036744955.1 Thermoleophilaceae bacterium
ACGCGGTCGAGGAGACGGGCGCGAACACCTGCATGGTCTTCGTGCCCCCGCGCTTTGCCGCCGACTCCGTGCTCGAGGCCGCGGATGCGGGGGTCGAGCTCGTCGTGTGCATCACCGAGGGCATCCCCGCACAGGACATGCTGCGCGTGTACACGCACCTCAGGCGCGGCTCGACGCGCCTGATCGGGCCGAACTGTCCCGGCGTCCTCTCCCCGGGCAAGGCCAACGTGGGCATCATCCCCGCGCACTTCTTCTCGGAGGGCAAGGTCGGCGTGGTCTCGCGCTCGGGCACGCTCACCTACCAGATCGGCAACGAGCTGGCGGAGCAAGGCTTCGGCAACTCGACGATCGTCGGCATCGGCGGCGACCCGATCGTCGGCTCGTCTTTCATCGACGTAGTCGCGCTCTTCGAGGACGATCCCGAGACCGAGCTGATCGTCATGTGCGGCGAGATCGGCGGCGACGAGGAGGAGCGCACGGCCGAGTACATCGCCGAGCACGTGTCGAAGCCGGTCGTGGCCTACATCGCCGGCTTCACCGCGCCGCCCGGCAAGACGATGGGCCACGCGGGGGCGATCGTCTCGGGCTCGAGCGGGACCGCGCAGGCAAAGGCCGAGGCGTTCGAGGCCCAAGGGGTGCGGGTGGGGCGCACGCCGACCGCGGTCGCGGAGGTGGCCGCGGAGCTGTCGCGGGCCACGGCCTGAGCCGTCGGTCTAGGTCCGCTCTCGCGGATCGACCCCGGTAGGTAGGGTGGCCGCGTGACACCCAGCGGCTCCATCTCCTTCGCCCGCGGAGCACCCTCTCTCGACATCGTCGCAGTCGATGAGCTGCGCGCGGCCGCCGCCCGCGCGCTCGAGCGGGACCCGGCCGGCGCCTTCGCCTACGGAACCTCGGCGGGATACGGCCCGCTGGTCGAGTGGATCGCCGACAAGCAGGGGCTCGCGGCGGAGAACGTGCTCGCCACAAACGGATCGATGCAGGCCGACGCGTTCCTGTTTCGCCATCTCGTCGAGCGGGGGGACCAGGTCGTCGTCGAGGCCCCGAGCTACGACCGCACCCTGCTGATGCTGCGCGAGATGGGTGCCGACATCATCGCGATCGAGCTCGAGGCAGACGGCATCGACGTCGACGCGCTCGAGCGCGCCCTGCGCGACGGCGCGCGCCCCAAGCTCGCCCACATCATCCCCAACTTCCACAATCCGGCCGGCTGCACCCTGTCGCTCGAGAAGCGCCGTCGGCTGCTCGAGCTCGCCGCCGAGCACGACTTCATCCTCTTCGAGGACGATCCGTACGTCGAGCTGCGCTTCGACGGCGAAGGTCAGCCGACCATGCTCTCGCTCGACGACTCAGATCGGGTGGTCTACGCGTCGTCGTTCTCGAAGACGGTCTGCCCCGGCATTCGCGTCGGCTACCTCGCGGGACCTCAGCCGACCATCTCCGCGATCCGCGAGCTCGCTACCAACACCTATATCTCGCCGAGCATGGTGTCGCAGGCGATCGTCGCCGAGTTCGCCCGCTCCGGGGCCATCGACGGCTCGATCGAGACGGTCAAGCACGCGCTGCGCGAGCGCCGCGACACGCTTGCAGAGGCGCTTCGGCGGGAGCTCCCCGACGCCGAGTTCATCCTCCCCGAGGGCGGCTACTTCCTGTGGATCGACCTGCCCGAGGGCACGGACGGGGACGCGCTGTTCGAGGCGGCAAAGGAGCGCGAGCTGACGTTCGTCAAGGGAACGGACTTTCTTCTGGAGGGGGGAGAGAGCTCGCTGCGGATCTCTTACTCGGGTGTGAGCACCGCACAGATCGACGAAGGCGTGAGGCGGTTGGCGGCCGCCTACCGAGCGGTGACGGAGGAGAGCTCCGAGGGAGTCTCGAGCGCCGCGGGATAGAGGGCTCGATCGGTTTGCCCGGTCGCCGCCGGGGACGCGGTCGCCCCCGGAGACGAGGCGCCCGCCGGGTACGACGTAGGCTGTGTCGATGGGGAGCGGCTCGATCGCCGAGGTCGACGCCGTGGTGGTGGGAGCCGGTCTCAGCGGCCTGACGGCAGCCCGGGAGCTGCGGCGCCGAGGCGCCTCGGTCCGCGTGCTCGAGGCACGCGAGCGGGTCGGCGGCAAGATGTACACCGCCTCGATCGAGGGTTGCCCGGTCGATCTCGGGGCCCACTGGATCGGCCCCACCCAGCGGCGGCTCGCCGCGCTCGCCTCCGAGCTCGGAGTTGCCACCGAGCGGCAGTACCTGGAGGGTGAGCACCTTCTGACGCTGGGCGGTCGACGCTCCACCTTCACCGGCTCCGCGCCCCTCATCTCTCCGCTCGGAATGGCCGAGACCGCGCTCGCGGTCGCGCGCGTCGAGGTCCGGCGGCGGCTGATCGACCTCGACGCCCCGTGGCGCTCGCGCGGGGCGAGCGCGCTCGACTCCCGAACGCTTGCCGCCTGGACGCGCGGATTGCGTTCTCAGACGGCGCGTGCGACCTTCCAGATCGTTACCCGAACCGTGTTCGGGGCCGAGCCGTCCGAGCTCTCCCTGCTCCACTTCCTGTGGTACACGCACGCGGCGGGCGGTTACCGCGCGTTGACGGAGTTCGAGGGCGGGGCGCAGGACTCCCGCTTCGCCGGTGGCTCGCAGCAGCTGTGTGAGCGCCTGGCCGTCGAGCTCGGAGACGCGGTGACGCTCGGCTCACCGGTCGATTCGATCGCGCAGCGCGGCGATGTGGCGGTGGTGCGGACGCCGCAGCAGCAGGTCACGGGACGCCGGGTCATCGCCGCGATCGCGCCGCCCCTCGCCGCCCGGATCGACTTCGATCCGCCGCAGCCCGCCGAGCGCGAGGCGCTGACTCAGCGCGTGGCCATGGGCGCCTACATGAAGGCCGTCGCGGTCTACGACGACGCCTGGTGGCGTCGCCGCGGCCTGTCGGGCTTGGCGTTCGCCGATCGCGGGCCCGTCCAGATGGTGGTCGACGACAGCCCGCCAGGCGGGCGGCCCGGCGTGCTCGTGGGCTTCGTGACCGGCGCGCCCGCGCGCGAGCTGGGGACGCTCGCCGGCGGCGCGCGCCGGCAGGCGGTGCTCGACGCCCTGGGGCGTGCGGTGGCGCCGGAGGCCGCGCGTCCCTCCGCCTACCGGGACCTCAACTGGCTCGAGGAACGCTGGAGCCGCGGCGCGCCGGTGGGGTTGATGGGTCCCGGCACCCTCACCGGAGCCGGCCGCGCCCTCAGGACTCCGACCGGCCGAGTGCACTGGGCCGCCACCGAGACCGCCACCGAGTGGCCCGGCTACATGGACGGTGCCATCCAGGCCGGGGAGCGCGCCGCCGAGGAGGTCGCTAGAGCGATCCGCTAGCGCCCGTACCGGTCGCGCGAGAGGACCAGCTGTTCGGGCAGAGCGGTTCGCGGAGGCGGCGAGGGGTCGGCCACCACGGAGACCGTCTCGGCGACGCTGCGGGTGACGGAGTGACGGCCGTCGCCGGCGTCGATCGCCACTTCGTCGGGCCCCGACTCGCCGAGCCGGCCCTCGAGCCCGGGGTGCAGGCCCGCGTCCTTCAGGTAGTGCAGGAGTTCCTCGGCCTCGTTCTCGAAGCGCAGGATCTTGACCTCCGCGCCCTCCTCGACGTCGGCGAGCGGGACGCCCTGCACACGCTCGCCCTCGGCGATCGGGTGGCCGTGCGGGCAGGTGCGGGCACCGCCGATCGCGGCGAGCATGCGCTCCTCGAGCACCGGCGACATTGCATGCTCGAGGCGCTCGGCCTCCTCATGGACCTCGTCCCAGGGGATGCCGAGGACATCGGTGAGAAAGCGCTCGATCAGGCGGTGGCGGCGCACGACCCCTGCCGCGTGCTCGTGCCCGGACTCGGTGAAGTCGAGCGAGCGGTCGGCGTTGCGGCGGACGTAGCCGTCGGCCTCGAGGCGCCCCACCATCTCGTGCACGGTCGGCGCCGAGAGCTGCATGGCGCGGGCGATGTTCGCTCCCGTGATCGGCAGGCGCGCCTCGCGCAGCCAGAACATGGTCTGCAGGTACTCCTCCTCGGCGACCGTCACCTGCTCGTGCGACAACGCGGACCCTCTCGGCGTTTACCTGCGACGGATCGTAACCGTCGCCGCACACTACGATGCCGCGCGGTGGAGCTCGAGCCCGGATCGCGCGTCCTCATCACCGGCGCCTCGCGCGGCATCGGGCGCGCGCTCGCGCAGGAGTTCGCGCGCCGCGGGTGCGTCCTCGGGCTCGTCGCGCGCTCGGAGGACGAGCTGCGAGCGCTCGCGGCCGAGCTCCTGGGCACGGGCCACGAGGCCGTGCCGGCCGACGTGGGCCGCCCCGAGGAGGCCGCCGACGCGCTCGAGCGGTTCGCGGACCCCGACGTCGTCGTGGCGAACGCCGGCGTCGCCGACTACGGCCCGTTCCCGGCCATGGACCTCGAGCGGGTCGAGCGCATGACGCGGGTGAACTGGCTCGGCACGGTCTATACGGTCCATGCGGCGCTCCCCGGCATGCTCGGGCGCCGGCGCGGCCACCTCGTGGTCGTGTCGTCGGGCGCGGCGCTGCGCACCTTCCCGCAGGCCGCGGTCTACGGCGCCACCAAGGCCGCCCAGCGGGGTTTCGCCGAGGCGCTCTGGCACGAGTTGGCGGGCACGGGCGTGTCGGTGACGACCGTCTACCCCGGCGAGATCCGCACGGAGCTGCACGGCCACGAGCGCGACTCGCTGCCCGCGTGGCGGGCGAGCGCCGAGGAGAGCGATCCGGCGGAGCTCGCCCGCGAGGTAGTCGAGGCCGTCGAAAAGGAGCGGCGCGCCGTCTACTACCCGCGCGAGGTGCGCGCCCTGCGCACCGCCCACGGGGTATCTCCGCGCGTGGCCGACCTGGCGCTTCGCCGGCTGCGCGGGATAACGGCGGCGCCGCGCGGCGGATGAGCCTCCCCCTCTCAGAGCCGCTCGAGCCGCAGCTCGCCCGGTCGGCCAAGGACCTCCCGGCCGGCGAGGGCTGGCGCTACGAGCCGAAGCTCGACGGCTTTCGCACGATCGTCTTCCGCGACGGCGCCGACGTGCGCCTTCAGAGCCGGGGCGGGAAGCCGATGAACCGCTACTTCCCCGAGGTGGTCGAGCAGGTCGCCGCGCTGCCCGTCGACCGCCTCGTCCTCGACGGCGAGCTCGTGATCGTCGTCGACAGGATGCAGGAGTTCGATCTGCTCTCGCAGCGCATCCACCCCGCCGCCTCGCGCGTCGAGCGGCTCGCGCGTGAGACGCCGGCCGCGCTCGTGGCCTTCGACCTGCTCGCCGAGGGCGACGAGTCGCTGCTGGAGCTCTCCTACGACGAGCGCCGGGAGCGCCTCGCCGGCGAGCTGGAGGGCGCGGAGGCCGAGGTCTCGCTGACGCCGGCCACGAGCGACCCGGAGGCGGCCCGCACCTGGCTCACGGGGAGGTCGGAGGGGGTGATCGCCAAGCGCGGCGAGGCGCCCTACCTCCCGGGCGAGCGCACCGGCATGGTCAAGATAAAGCGCGTCCGCACCGCCGACTGCGTCGTCAAGGCCTTTCGCTTCGGCAAGCACGAGGGGACGGTCGGCTCACTCATCCTCGGCGTCTACGACGAGGAGGGGGCGCTGCGCGAGGTAGGGCACGTGTCGGGCTTCAAGGCGCGCGAGAAGCGCGAGCTCGTCGAGCTGCTCGAGCCCTACCGCACGCACGAGCGCGGGTCGGGCGAGCCGAGCCGGTGGAAGTCCGACGAGGAGCTCGTGTGGGAGGGGCTGCGCCCCGAGCTCGTGGTCGAGGTCGCCTTCGACCACATCACGGGCGACCGCATTCGCCACGGCGCCCGCTTTCTGCGCTGGCGCGAGGACAAGGCGCCGGAGGAGTGCCGGATCGAGCAGCTCCGAGCCTGAGCGCGGGCGAGGAGCGGCCGCGAGCGCTTAGACCACGACAGCGGCTGCTCGCGCAGGTCGCCTACGTCCTCTTCGATCCACGGCTCGACTGCTTGGCCATGCTCCTGTTAGCGATTGGGACGGGGACGGAGGGGCGCGGGGGCGCGAGGCGACGCCGACCGGGCCGGGCGGCGGTCCGGCGAGGGCGTCGCTGCCTGTTTGAACGCGCGAGGTCGGCGACGGTTGAAAGAGAGCGTGCGAGGCACAATCAGGCCATGCCTCGGCTCGAGGTCAGACGCGCGGACGTCACGACGCTCGAGGTCGACGCGATCGCCAACGCCGCCAACACGGAGCTCCGCCACGGCGGCGGCGTTGCGGCGGCGATCGCGCGTGCCGGCGGCCCCGACGTGCAGCACGAGTCCGACGAGCGAGCACCGATCGGCCTCGGAGACGCGGTCGAGACGACGGCGGGGGACATGCCGGCCCGCTACGTCATCCACGCCGCGACGATGGAGCTCGGCGGCCCGACCTCGCGCGCGATCATCGAGCGCGCCACGGAATCGACGCTCGGCCGCGCCGAGGAGCTCGGCTGCCGCTCGCTCGCGCTCGTCGCCTTCGGGACGGGCGTGGGCGGCTTCCCGGTCGAGGAGGCGGCCGCGACGATGGTCGCCGCGGTCCGGAGCCACGACGGCACCGCGCTCGAGCACGTCATCTTCTCCGTCCGCGACGAGGCGGCCGAGCGCGCGTTCTCGGCGGCGATCGCGACCGGGTGAGCGCGCGGCCGCCGGCCGCGGCGGCGCCCGTGCTCGTCGCGCCCGACAGCTATAAGGGGACCTTCTCGGCGGCCGACGTCGCCGCCGCGCTCGGGCGCGGCCTCCTCGCCGGGGGCCTCGACGCGGAGGAGCTGCCCGTCGCCGATGGCGGCGACGGCACGCTCGACGTGCTCGTGGGCGCGCTCGGCGGTGAGCTTCGTAGCGCGACCGTCTCCGACCCGCTCGGACGATCGGTCAAGGCCGTCTGGGCGCTGCTCCCCGACGCGCGGACTGCGGTGGTCGAGATGGCCCGGGCAAGCGGCCTCGCGCTGCTCGCCGCGGCCGAGCGCGAGGCGTGGGCCGCGTCGAGCCGCGGCACCGGCGAGCTCGTCATTGCCGCGGCCGAGGCGGGGGCGCGCCGGGTCGTCGTGACGGTCGGCGGCTCCGCGAGCACGGACGGCGGAGCGGGGGCGCTGGCCGCGCTCACCGAGGCGAGGGTCGACCCCGCGCTCGAACTCGTGCTCGTGTGCGACGTGCGCACCGCTTGGAAGGACGCGGCGCGCGTGTTCGCGCCGCAGAAGGGCGCCGACGCGGCGACCGTCGAGCGGCTCGAGGAGCGCCTCGACGAGCGCGCCGCTCGCGCGCCCCGCGATCCGCGCGGCGTCCCGATGACGGGCGCGGGCGGCGGCCTGGCCGGCGGCCTGTGGGCTCATCGAGGCGCACGGCTCGTCCCCGGGGCGGCGTACGTGCTCGACGCGATCGGCTTCGAGGGGAAGATGCGCGCGGCCCGCTTTGTGGTCACCGGCGAGGGACGCCTCGACGCCCAGACGCTCGCGGGCAAGGCGGCCGGCGAGGTGGCCACGCGCTGCCGGCAGGCGGGCGTCGGCTGCCACGCTGTCGTCGGCGAGAGCCGCCTCAGCGCCTTCGAGGCGCGCCTGCTCGACCTCGCGAGCGTGACCGAGGCGCAGACGCTTGCGCACGTCGAGGCGGCGGGGAGGGAGCTCGCAACCGCGACGGAGGCCTTACGCGGGTGAGTCGCGGTGAGCGTCCGCCCGCGATACTGCCGCGCCATGCCCTTCGCCGACGCCAACGGCCAGCGCCTCTTCTACGAGGTCCACGGCGAGGGAGATCCGCTCGTGCTCGTCCCCGGCCTCGGCGGCGATCACCTCTCGTGGGGCGAGCAGCTCGAGGCCTTCTCCGCCCGCTACCGCACCGTCGTGTTCGACAACCGCGACTCCGGCCGGTCAACGGAGTGCGCGGAGGGCTATGAGGTCGACGACATGGCGCGCGACACACTCGCGCTCGCCGACGAGCTCGGCCTCGACGGCTTCCACCTGCTCGGCGTTTCGCTCGGAGGCGCGGTGGGCCAGGAGGTCGCGCTCGCGGCGCCCGACCGGGTGCGCACACTCACGCTCGCCATGACCTGGGGCGGCGACGGTCACTGGGGCCGCGTGCGTGGTCGGCTCATGGCGAACGCGGCGCTGCGCACGCCGCCCGAGGAGCACGTCGAGCAGCTTCTGCACTCGTGTCTCTCGGAGGAGCTGTTCGAGGATCCCGAGCGGGTCGCCTATTTCCGGCAGATGGTGCTCGAGAATCCGCACCCTCAGAGCGTCGAGGCCTTCGCCAGGCAGGCTCAGGCGGTCGGTCGCCACGAGGCTCGCGACCGCCTCCGGAGGCTCTCGATGCCGGTTCACGTCATCGGTGCCGAGCGCGACATGATGATCCCGATCTGGAAGTCGCGCGAGCTCGCCGAGCTCATCCCGGACGCCCAGCTGACCGTGATCGAGGGCGGGACGCACGGGGTCAACCTGGAGCAGGCCGAGGAGTTCAACCGCCTCGTCCTCGACTGGCTCGCCGAGCACGCGCCCGCCGAGCGGGAGCCAGTTAGCTCGCGCTAGCGCATCTCCGCAAGCGAGCGCACCACGGCCTCGTAGAAGCCGTCGCCGTTGCGCTCCTCGGTCACCTGGACGCGCGCGCCCGCCGGCACGTGCGCCAGCACATCGGGGTCGCGCTCGACGGCGTTCGCCACGAGGTAGAAGCGGGCGACGAACTCGGCCACGCCGACGTCCTCGCGCGAGTCGCCGACGCCGACGCACTCCTCGGGCGCGTAGCCGCGCGCGCGCATGTGCTCCGCGACGGCGCGGCCCTTGGACGCCGCGCGCGGGATCAGGTGATAGGCGTGCGGGCGCCCGTCGAGCACGAGCTCGGTCTCGCGCGGCGAGATGGCGCCGTTGTCGACGAGCCGGAGGTCGTCGTGGCCGCGCTCGCGAAGCAGGGCGTTCGCCTCCTCGGCATCGACGAGGCCACGCATGAGGTGCGAGAACTCGCGCGCGCGGTGCCACGGCGCGTGCGACTCGAGGCGCCCCGGATAGGACTCGAGCAGGAGCGCCGGCGCGCCCGAGTCGTCGATCTGCTCGTGCACGTTGCGCTCGGGCGTCGGCTGGAGCGCCCCGGTCATGTAGAGCTCCTCGCCCTCGATCGAGAGGCCGCACCCGACCTCGTAGATGTAGGCGGTCTGCCCGATGAGGCGCGCGTCCTCCATCACCTGCGCCTTGCGCCGCCCCGACTTGATCACGACCTCGACGCCCGCGCGGTGGCATGCCTCGAGCGCGCGGGCCGGGAGGAGCGTGAAGTCGCCCTCGGCGTCGCGGAACAGGGAGGCGCCGCGACCGAGCAGCGTGCCGTCGAGGTCGGTGTAGACGCAGCGGAGGGGCATGGCGGCGGGCGCACGGTACAGGGCGCGGTGCTCGGTCCTCGGGCGGCCTACCATCGACCGTCGTGGGAACGTCGCTCGCCTTTACCCCCTGGCGCGACCTCCTCGAGGCCGGCCGCGGCGAGCAGCTCGTCGCCCAGAGCCGGGAGGGCGCGCTTCCGGGCGAGCCGGTGCCGCTGCCCGACGAGCGCCTGCACCCGGCGGTCACCACGGCGTTACGCGGCGCGGGCATTGACGAGCTGTGGTCTCACCAGGCCGCCGCACTCGAGTCGGTCCTGGACCGAGGCCACACGATCGTCACCACGGGCACCGCAAGCGGCAAGTCGCTGGCCTTCAACCTGCCGGTGCTCGACGTGCTCGCGCGCGACCGCACCGCCCGCGCGCTCTACCTCTACCCGACCAAGGCGCTCGCCCAGGACCAGGCGCGCAAGCTCACTGACCTGCGCGCGCCGTTCCTGCGCCCGGCGATCTACGACGGGGACACACCGCGCGAGGAGCGCCGGGCGATCCGAATGAGAACGAACCTCGTTCTCACCAATCCCGACATGCTCAACGTGAGCGTGCTGCCGCATCATCGCCACTGGGGCGACCTGCTCGCGAACCTCGCGTTCGTCGTGGTCGACGAGGCCCACACCTACCGCGGCGTCTTCGGCTCACACGTGGCCAATGTCCTCCGCAGACTGCGCCGGCTCGCGAACGCCTACGGGACCGAGCCACGCTTCGTGCTCGCGAGCGCGACGATCGCCAACCCGGTCGAGCTCGCCGAGCGGCTCACGGGGCTCGACTTCGAGCTGGTCGACCGCGACGGCGCCCCGCGCTCGGAGCGCCAGATCGCGATGTGGAACCCACCGCTGCTCGACGCGGACAAGGGCACGCGCGCCTCCTCACTGTCGGAGGGCGCGAACTTGCTCGCCGATCTTGTCGAGAGCGGCGCACGCACAATCTGCTTTCTCAGGTCCCGACGCGGCGTCGAGCTGATCCAGCGCTTCACGCGCCTGCGGCTCGAGGACCGCGGGAGGGCCGACCTGGCCGAGCGGATCGCGCCCTATCGCGCTGGCTACACACCCTCGCAGCGGCGCGAGATCGAGCGGCGGCTCGTCGACGGCGAGCTGCTCGGAGTCGCCGCTACGAGCGCGCTCGAGCTCGGGATCGACGTCGGCGAGCTCGACGCGGCGATGTGTGTGACCTTCCCGGGGACGGTGGCGAGCCTGCGCCAGATGTGGGGCCGCGCGGGCCGGCGCGCGACCGGCCTCGCGATGTACGTCGCCGGTGACGACGCGCTCGACCAGTTTTTCTGCCGCCACCCCGACGAGTTCCTCGAGCGACCGGTCGAGGCGGCGATACTCGACCACGAGTCGGAGGAGATCCACCGCCAGCACCTCGTCGCTGCGGCCTACG
>DAIOHA010000030.1:0-10655 GCA_036744955.1 Thermoleophilaceae bacterium
CGATCGCGCGCAGCATCGCGTGCAGCGCGACGACCGTCTTGCCCGAGCCGACCTCCCCCATGAGCAGGCGCTGCATCGCCGTGGGCGCCGCGAGGTCCGAGTCGATGTCCTCAACCGCCGCCCGCTGCTCCGCCGTGAGCGCGAATGGCAGTGACTCCCGCCAGCGCTCGACTACCTCGCCGCCGAGCGCGAGCGGCGTCGCGTGGCGGCGCGCCCGGCGCACGCGGCGCCGCCGGCCCAGGGCGAGCTCGAGCAGGAGGAGCTCCTCGAGCGCGAGCCGGCCGCGCGCCGCCTCGGCGTCCCCATCCTCCTCGGGGAAGTGCGCCGCGGCCAGGGCCGCCGGGCGCTCGGGCAGGCGCTCCGCCGTACGCAGCGCGGCGGGCAACGGCTCGACGGCCTCGTGTACCGCGCCGCGGGCGTTCCAGGCGAGCTCGCGCAGGACGCGCTTGGTGATCCCCTCCGCGGCCGGGTACAAGGGGACGTGGCCGCGCGTGTGGATGGCGGCGTCGTCGCCGCAGGTCTGGTGCTCCCACTCCCGCACGTGGAACTCGTTGCGGCGCTTGAGCGACCCGTGCAAGAGCACGCTGGCGCCGGCCTCGAGCTGGCGCGCTACCCAGGGCTGGCCGAACCAGATCGCGAGCGCGGGCCCGCTCGAGTCGCTCACGCGCGCCTCGACGCGCACGCCGCCGCGCCGGCGCATCGGCCGCGTCGCCACGCCCTTGACGACCACGCCGATCGTTGCCTCCTCGCCAGGCGCGAGCGAGGCGAGTGTGCGGCCCTCGCGGCGGTCGAGGTGGCGGTCCGGCAGATGCTCGAGGAGGTCGCCGACGGTCTCGAGGCCGAGCGCGGCCGCCGCCTCGGCGGTGTGCCCCTTGAGGCCGAGCGGCGCGGAGAGCCGGCTCGGTTGCGGCAGCGTGCGCAGCGGCGCGGCTAGCGCCTCAGCGCCCGAGAGTTCGGCGGTGTCGGCGAAGCGGCGCGGGATACGACCTCTATAGGGGCTCAGGCGGACGCCTACTCGGCGCTCAGGAGCCACCACCAGGCGGGCTGGCCGCCCTCGTGCAGCTCGAGCTCGACGCCGGCCGGCGTCACCGCCTCGACCGCGTCCGCGCCCGCCGGCGCATCCTCGCCGGCGAGACACGTGACGAGCTCGCGGCCGTCGGCCAGCTCCCCCATCACAGTCGCGAGCACCGTCACGGGGTCGCCGAAGGCGACGAGCCTGTCGTCCACATAGCCGACCGCGTCGCCGGCACGGAAGCGACCCTGCGAGTCGTTGCGCGCCGAGGGCGCGACGCCGCCGGTGGCGACGCGCTCGACCGCCTCCCCCAGCGCCGCGGCGTTGGCCGCCGCCGGGGCGGCGGGATCGAAGCCGACGAGGATCGAGAGGCCCTCCTGCGGCGACGCGGTCGGGACGACCTCGACCGGTCGCTGCGCGAGCTCGGCCGCGCGCTCGGCGGCGAGGACGACGTTGGGGCTGTTCGGGAGGACGACGGCCTCCTCGGCCCCCGCCGCGTCGATGACCGCGAGCAGCTCGAGCGTCGACGGGTTGGCGGTCGCGCCGCCGTCGACTACACGCGCGCCGAGCTCCTCGTACAGGCGCGCCAGCCCCGGTCCGCTCGCCACCGCCACGGGCCGGCAGCGGACCGGCGCCGGTGCGGTGGCCGCGCTGGTCGCGTCGTCCTCGCCCGCCGCGAGGCGCGCGTCCCGGTCTGCGACCTGCTCGTGCATGTCGGCGACGTCGAAGCGAGCGACATCGCCTACGCCCTCGAACACGGCCGCCGCCCGCTCGGGCTCGTCGGTGTGCACGTGCACCCGCAGCGTGCGCTCGTCGCCGACGACGAGCACGCAGTCGCCGATCGCCTCGAGAGCCGCCACGTACGCACGCGCCTCGAGCCCTTCGCCGAGGACCACGAAGTTGGTGCAGAATCGGAAATCGCTCGACTCGTGGTGCGGCTCGTGGAGGTTCTGCTCGACTGGCGCCGGCGCGGAGTGATGCTCGAGCTCGGGCGCCCCGTTGCCGCGCAGGGCGGCGATCACTCCGGCGACGATGATCGTGAGCCCGTACGCCCCGGCGTCCACGACCCCGGCCTCGCGGAGCGCGTCGAGCTGCTCCGGGCCGCGCTCCACGGCCTCGCGGCCGGCCTCGAGCGCGTGCTCGAGCACGTCGGCGAGCAGGCGATCCTGGTCCGCGTCGCTGGCGCCCGACTCGAGGCGCGTGGTCTCCATATGGGCGAGCTCACGCGCGACGCGGTGGGCCATCGTGGCGATCGCCGACAGCATCGTCCCCTCCGCGGGATCGCGCAGCGAGGCATAGGCGGCGTCGGCGGCGCGCGCGAGCGCCGCCGAGACAAGCACCGGGTCGACGAGCTCACCGGGACGCGAGGCGAGCTCCTCGGCCGCACCGCGGACGATCTGCGAGAGGATCACGCCGCTGTTGCCGCGCGCGCCGAGCAGGGCCGCGCGGGCGACCGCCGAGACGAGCTCGTCGCGACCCAGCTCGTCGAGCGGCAGGCCGTCGAGGGCATCCAGCTCGTCGAGCACGGCGCGCAGGGTCATGGCCATGTTGTCGCCCGTGTCGCCGTCGGCCACGGGAAAGACGTTGAGGTCGTTTACCTCGGAGCGCCGCCGCTCGAGCTCGGCGCAGGCGGCGGACACGGCCCGGCGAAAGCGGACGATGCTCGGGTCTGCCATCTCGGAGGGCCTACACCGCGCGCACCGACGCGTTGCGCGGCGCGGTCAGGCGGCCTTGAGGACCTTCCCGGCCTTGAGGCAGCGCGTGCATACGTACTCGCGCCGCGGCGTACCGGCGACGTCGATTCGGACCTTCTGGAGGTTCGGGTTGAAGCGCCGCTTCGTAGCCACCATCGAGTGGCTGCGGCTGTGCCCGAAAGCGGGCCCCTTGTGACACACGTAGCAGACCTTCGGCACGGCGCGGCAGGCTAGCAACCGCCGCCGTGGCGGCGCGTGTGGCCGGCGCCGGGCCCGGGTAGCGCGAGGGCGCCCGTGCGCATCCTCGCCTTCAGCGACCTTCACCGCGACCTCGAGCAGGCACGCCGGCTCGTCGACCGCTCGCGCGAGGTCGACGCCGTGATCGCGGCCGGCGACTTCGCGAACCAGCACCAGGGACTCGAGGAGGGGATCGACGTCCTGAGCGCGATCTCCGTCCCGACCGTGCTTGTGCCCGGGAACAACGAGACGACTGACGCGCTGCGCGCGGCGTGCGCTGGCTGGGGCGCCGCCGTAGTTCTGCACGGCGAGGAGACCGAGATCGACGGAGTCCCGTTCTTCGGCCTGGGCGCGGGCGTTCCGATCACACCGTGGGGCTGGAGCTACGACCTGAGCGACGCGGAGGCGGCGGACATGCTCTCCGCTTGCCCGGCAGGGTGTGTCCTCGTGCTCCACTCACCGCCGCTCGGCCACCTCGACGGGCAGGGGAAGTCGCTCGGCAGCGAGGCTATCTTGCGTGCGATCGAGACGCGCTCGCCACGGCTCGCGGTGTGCGGTCACGTGCACGAGTGCCAGGGCCGGTCGACGACCGTGGGGTCGACGCCCCTGCACAATCTCGGGCCGCGGGGCGCGCTGCTCGAGGTCTGACCGACGTGGCTCAGCCCGCCCCGACCGCCCGGCGCAGCTCGCTCATCCGCAGCACCGCCTCCGCCGCCTCGCGGCCGGCGTGGCGCTTGCCCCCGCCCGAGCGCTCGAGCGCCTGCTCGCGCGTGTCGACAGTGAGGACGCCGAATGACACCGGCACGAGCGTGGCGAGTCCGACGGCGGCGATGCCGCGGGCCGCCTCGGCGCACACGAAGTCGTAATGGTCGGTCTCGCCGCGCACGACGCACCCGAGCGCGGCCACGCCGGCGTAGCGGCCCGAGTCAGCGCACAGGCGCGCGGCGAGCGGAAGCTCGAAGGCGCCGGGGACGTCGTGCACCTCGGCCTCGGCGCCGCGCTCGGCGAACGCCGTGACCGCCCCGTCCACGAGTCGCTCGGCGATCTCCGCGTCGAAGCGCGCGACGACGATCGCGAAGCGCTCGCCGCCCTCGCTCTCAGCCACCCGGCGTTCCCTCGGACGGGCCGCGCGGCTCCTCGGCGGGGGCCTCGGCCGCGTCCCGCTCGCGGCGGCGGTCGTCGACGCGCTCGCCGTGGATCATCTCCTCATCGAGCGCGAGCCCCTGATGGTGCAGGCGGTGGCCGAGGCGGTCGCGCTTCGCGCGGAGGTACTCGACGTTGTGCTCGGTCGCGGGGTGCTCGATCGGAAGCTGGTCGGTGACCGTCAGCCCGTAGCTCTCGAGCCCGACGATCTTCTTCGGGTTGTTCGTGAGCAGGCGAATAGACGTCAGCCCGAGGTCGACGAGGATCTGCGCGCCGATCCCGTAGTCGCGCAGGTCGGCCGGGAGGCCGAGCTCGAGGTTGGCGTCGACGGTGTCGAGGCCCTCCTCCTGGAGGCGGTAGGCCTCGAGCTTCTTGAGCAGGCCGATGCCGCGGCCCTCCTGGGCGAGATAGAGGAGCACGCCGCGGCCCTCGTGCTCGATCCGCCGCAGCGCGTCCTCGAGCTGCTGGCCGCAGTCGCAGCGCAAGGAGTGGAAGACGTCCCCGGTCAGGCACTCGGAGTGCACTCGCACGAGCACGTCCTCGGCCTCGGCGACCTCGCCCTTGACCATGGCGATGTGGTGCTTGTCATCGAGCATCGACCGATAGCCGACGACGTCGAACTCGCCGTGGTCGGTCGGTAGCCGCGCCTCGACCACGCGCTCGACGAGCGCGGCGTCGCGCCGGCGACGGTACTCGATCAGGTCGGCGACCGTGATCATCTTGAGCCCGTGACGGCGTGTGTAGTCGACGAGGTCGGGGACGCGCGCCATCGTGCCGTCGTCGTTGAGGATCTCGCAGATGACCGCCGCAGGCTCAAGCCCAGCAAGCCGCGCGAGGTCGGTACCGGCCTCGGTGTGGCCGGTGCGCTCGAGCACCCCGCCCATCTTGGCCTTGAGCGGAAAGATGTGCCCCGGCTGCTTGAGGTCCTCGGGGCCGGAGCGAGGGTCGATCGCGACCTGGATCGTGCGCGCGCGGTCGTGCGCGGAAATGCCGGTGGTCACCCCCTCGCGCGCCTCGATCGAGACGGTGAACGCCGTCCCGAGCGCCGACTCGTTCTTCGCGGTCATGAGGTCGAGGCCGAGCTCGTCGCAGCGCTCCGGGGTGAGTGCGAGACATACGAGCCCCCGCCCCTCCTTGGCCATGAAATTGATGGCCTCGGGCGTGGCGAAGCGCGCGGCGGCCACGAGGTCGCCCTCGTTCTCGCGGTCCTCGGCGTCGCAGACCACGACCATCCGCCCGTCGCGGATGTCGGCGATCGCCTCCTCGACGGTCGAGAACGGCGAATCGGCGGCCGGGCTCACGCGCTTGCCTCCGCGGTCGCGGGCAACAGCTTCTCGAGGTGCTTGGCGAGCACGTCGGCCTCGAGGTTGACCGGGCGCCCCTGCGCGGCGGTGCCGAGCGTCGTGTGCGCGATCGTCTCGGGCACGAGCGCGACGGCGAAGCCCTCTTCGTCGACTGACGCCACGGTGAGCGACACGCCGTCCACGGCGATCGAGCCCTTCTCGACCACGTAGCGCAGGAGTTCGGGCGGCGCCGCGACACGAACCACACGCCCGGCGCCCTCGGCGTCGACCGACTCGACCTCGCCGACTGCGTCGACGTGGCCCTGGACGACGTGCCCGCCGAGGCGGTCGCCCGCGCGCAACGGAAGCTCGAGGTTGACCGCGTCGCCGACCGCGAGCGCGCCGAGCGAGGACCGGCGCGCGGTCTCCGCCACGACGTCTGCCGAGAAGCCACCGCCCCAGATGGCGGTCGCGGTCAGGCAGACGCCGTTCACGGCCACGGAGTCTCCCGGAGCGAGCTCCGCGGCCAGCGCAGCCTCGATCTCGATACGCATGCCGCCGCCTGCTGCGGGCTCCGCCCCGCGCACGCTCCCTCGGTCGGCCACGAGCCCCGTGAACATCACCACTCCCGGAAGCGCGCGGTGATCAGCGTGTCGTCGCCGACGCGCTCGGACTCGACCGCCAGCGCGCGATGCGCGGCGGCGATCGTCGCCGCGCCCGCACCCTCGGCCACCGGCCTCGCGTCGCGCCCGCCCGCGAGCACCGGCGCGACGAAGGCACGCACCTCGTCGAGCTCGCCGGCGTCGAGGAAGGCGCCCGCGAGCCGTGCGCCGCCCTCGAGCAGGATTTGTTGTACGTCCCGCTCCCCGAGCGCGTCGAGCGCCGCACGCACGCGCTCGGCCTCGCCCTCGCCGCCGACGACTACCACCCCGACACCCGCCGCGGCGAGCGCCTCGCGCCGCTCGGCCGGCGCGTCGGGCGAGCAGAGCACCGTCACCGGTCCCTCGTCGACGCTGCGGACGAGCCGCCCGTCGGGGGGCAGGCGCGCGCCCGAGTCGAACACGACGCGCCGCGGCTGCCGGCGCGCGCCGGCGCCGCGTGCGGTGAGCAGGGGGTCGTCGACGAGCGCCGTTCCGATGCCGACAGCTACCGCGTCGACCTGCGCGCGCCACTCGTGCACGCGCGCGCGGCTCGTCTCGCCCGAGATCCACCGCGAGTCACCGGTGCGGGTCGCCGTGCGGCCGTCGAGCGTGAGCGCCGACTTGAGCACGGCGAGCGGCCGGCCGGCGCGCGTGTGCTTGCGGAACGGCTGGTTGAGGAGCCGCGCCGCCCGTGCGATCTCCTCGCCGGCGAGCTCGACCTCGACTCCCGCGTCGCGCAGGAGCTCGAGCCCGCGGCCGCTCGCCTTGGGAGTCGGGTCGTCCGAGGCCACGACCACGCGCGCGATCCTCGCCGCGAGGATCGCGTCGGTGCACGGTGGCGTGCGACCGTGGTGGGCGCACGGCTCGAGCGAGACGTACATCGTCGCCCCGGAGGGGTCCTCCGCGCACGCGGCGAGCGCGGCGCGCTCCGCGTGGTCGCGCCCCGGGCCGGCGTGGGATCCCTCCCCGATCGTCCGCTCGTCCTTGACCACGACGGCGCCCACGGTCGGGTTGGGGCTCGTGCGCCCGCTCCCGCGCTCTGCCAGCGACAGCGCCCGGAGCAGGTGCGCTGTGTCGCGCTCGGTGCTGAGCGTCAGGGGCATCGGGGCCTTGCGAGCGTCGACGACTGGTCGGTCATCTAACAGCGAGGGTATCCCCGCCCCGCCCGCGCGGGCGCCCTCCGAGCGGCCTCGACGGCTCGCGCGGGACGCGTACGCGAGTGTCCGCCGCGGCGCCGTCGCCGGGGTTGCAGACGAGCTCCGGGGCCCGACCGCTCCGCTAGCCTGACCCCGCAGCCATGAAGCTGATCATCCAGATCCCCTGCTTCGACGAGGAGGAGCAGCTTCCGGCCACGCTCGCCGAGCTGCCGCGGCGGCTCGAGGGCATCGACACCGTCGAGTGGCTCATCGTCGACGACGGCTCGAGCGATCGCACGATCGAGGTCGCGCGTGCGCACGGCGTCGACCACATCGTCCGGCTGACCAACAACAAGGGGCTCGCCACCGCGTTCCAGGCCGGCCTCGACGCCTGCCTCAAGCTCGGCGCCGACATCGTCGTCAACACCGACGCCGACAACCAGTACGACGCGCGCGACATACCGAGGCTGATCGAGCCGATCCTCGCCGGGACGGCCGACATGGTCGTGGGCGACCGCGAGGTGGCGAAGATCGAGCACTTCTCGACGATCAAGGTGCGGCTCCAGCACCTCGGCAGCGCGGTCGTGCGCCGCGCCTCGGAGACCACCGTGCCGGACACGACCTCCGGCTTTCGCGCCTACAACCGCGAGGCCGCGCTCCAGATGGCGACGGTCTCCAAGTTCACCTACACGCTCGAGACCATCATCCAGGCCGGGAAGATGCTCGTCGCCGTCGACCACGTGCCGGTCGGGACCAACCCTAAGACACGCGAGTCGCGCCTGTTCCCCTCGATGTGGGCGTACGTGCGCCGCAACGGGATGTCGATCTTCCGCATCTACGCGCTGTACGAGCCGCTGCGGGTGTTCATGACGCTCGCGGCGATCGTCGGCCTGGCCGCGCTCGTGATCTTCGCGCGGTACCTGTGGTTCTACCTCGCGGGCGAGGGAGCGGGACACGTGCAGTCGCTCATCCTCGGCTCGATGCTCTTCATCGCCGCGGTCCAGCTCGCCGCGCTCGGCGTGATCGGCGACGTCCTGGCCGGAAGTCGCGTGCTTCAACAGCGCGTGCTCGAGCGCGTGCGCCGGGTCGAGCTCGAGCTCGGCGTCGCGCCGTCGCACTACGAGCCGGGCGCCCCGCGAGCGGCCGACGAGCGCGTTCCGGCCGACGGCTCCGCCGACACGACACCCCGCGGGGCGACCGAGGACGGCGCGAGGGCCGCGGCCGCCGCGGACGACCGCGAGCGCCCGGCGCCCACCACGGGCGCAGATGCGGGACCGGCGACGGGCAAGACGGAGGAGCGCGAGGCTCTGCGGCTGTGACCGGGCTCGCCGCCGAGCCCGTGCCCACGGGCAACACCTTCGACAAGTACGGCTCGACCAACCCGCTCGTGCGCCGGCTAATGAGCGGCTTTCGCTCCACGCTCGACGAGCTCTTCGAGCGAGCGGCCCCGGGCTCGGTGCTCGACGTGGGCTGCGGCGAAGGCGTGCTCACGTGCGAGTGGGCGGAGCGGCTGGGCGACGGGCGCGTCGTCGGGATCGACCTCGACGATCCGAAGCTGCGCGCGGAGTGGGCGACCCGTGACCGGGTTAACCTCGACTTCCGCGCCGAGGACGCCACCTCGCTCCCCTTCACCGACGGCGAGTTCGACCTCGCCGCGGCGATCGAGGTGCTCGAGCACGTGCCCGACCCAGAGGCGACCGTCGCCGAGATGGCACGCGTGGCGCGCCGGCACCTGCTCGTGTCCGTCCCCAACGAACCGCTCTGGCGGGCCCTCAACGTCGCCCGCGGCGCGTACGTGCGCGACTTCGGCAACACCCCCGGACACGTCAACCACTGGTCGAAGCGGGCGTTCGTCTCGCTGCTCTCGCGCCACGGACGGGTCGAGCAGGCGCGCTCGCCCTTCCCGTGGACGATGCTGCTTGTCCGCGTCGACTGAGGGCGAGCCGGCGACCGCGGGCGCCCCGAAGCGCGGCCTGGGTAGCGAAGCGGCGGCAGCGGCTAGCGAGGGAAGCGGAGGGCGCTACGGGCGCGGCGTCGCCGTGCTGTCGGTCGGCATCGGGGTCACGGGCCTCGTCACCTACGCTTACTTCTCGCTCTCGAGCCACGCGCTGAGCGCGGCCGACTACGGCGGCATCACGCTCCTGTGGTCGTCGGTGTTCATCACCGCGTCTGTCCTCTACCGGCCGATCGAGCAGATGCTCTCCCGCACGATCGCCGAGCGCGACGCACGCGGGCAGGCGGGGAGGAGCCACCTGCGGGTCGCCGCCGCCATCCAGCTCGTGTTCGCGGTGGCGTTCGCGGCCGGGGCGCTCGCCCTGCGCCGGCCGCTCGAGGACGGCCTCTTCGGCGGCTCGGCGATCCTCTACTGGACCCTGGTCGTCGCGGTGCTCGCCTACGCGGTCAGCTACTTCGCCCGCGGCTACCTCGCGGGGCACCACCGCTTCGGCCTCTACGGAGCGCTCGTGCTCGTCGAGTCGGTCTCGCGCTGCCTGTTTGCCCTGGCAGTCGTGGTCGGCGTGGCCGCGGGCCAGGGAGTCATCGCGCTCGGCATCGCCGCGGCCCCGATCGTCTCGCTCGCCGTGGTCCCTTGGGCACTCCGCCGGCGGCTGCGCGCGGACGCGAGCGAGCGCACGGCCGACGCCACGAGCGAAGGCGCCTGCGCGGCCGCGCTCGAGTCGACCGCCGCGGCCGAACCGCGCGCCGAGGGGACCCGCCCGGAGACCGAGTTCACGCTCGCCCACGGCGGCGGGTTCGCGGCCGCGGTCCTCGTCGTCATGCTGGCCGAGCAGACGTTCCTCAACGCCGGCCCACTGCTCGTCAAGGCGACGGAGGGAGCCCGGGGAGCCGCGCTCGCGGGTTTCGCCTTCAACGTCCTGCTCATCGCGCGCGCGCCGCTCCAACTCTTCCAGGCGATCCAGACCTCGATCCTCCCCCACCTCACGCGCCTGCGCGCGGGCGGCGAGGACGACCCCTTCCGCCGCAGCGTCAACGTGACCCTCGCCGCGATCGCCGCCTTCGCGGCGCTCGTGGCGCTCGTCATGCTCGCACTCGGCCCGGAGCTCATGCGGCTCTTCTTCGGCGAGGGCTTCACGTACGCGCGCGGAGGCCTCGCGCTCGTCGCGGTCGGGATGGGTCTCTACCTCGCGGCCGCGACGCTCAACCAGGCCGCGCTTGCCCGCGCGCAGGCGCGCGCCGCCGCGACCTGCTGGGCGGTGACGGCGACCGCCTTCGCGGCCTCGCTGCTCGCGTGGCGGCTCGATGACCGAGTGCTCCAGGTCGAGATCGCGTTCGTCGCCGCCGCCGGGCTGCTGTGCGCACTGCTCGGGGCGCTCTACCGACGCGGCGAGCCTTGAGCGTGGCCGGGCTCGCACCGCCGGGATCCGCGGCACCCGCGAGGCGGCGCGCCGGGCGCAGCCCGGTGCTCGCGGGGCTCGCCCTCGTGCTGTTCGCGAGCTCCGGCTTCCTTACCCTGCTCCTGCTCGCGGGCGAGCTCGGCAGCGCCGGCCTCG
>DAIOHA010000031.1:0-10328 GCA_036744955.1 Thermoleophilaceae bacterium
GAGCTCGGGCGTCTCCGACTCGATCAGGTCGGCGAACATCGCCATCAGGCCCTCGACCTCGGCGCGCGGGCGGCTCCAGTTCTCGGTCGAGAAGGCGTACACGGTGAGCTCGCGCAGGCCGAGGTCGACGGCGTTGCGGACGGTCCGTTTGAGCGCCTGAGCGCCCTCGCGGTGGCCCTCGAGCACGGGCAGCCCATGCCCCTCGGCCCAGCGGGCGTTCCCGTCCATGATGATCGCGATGTGGCGGGCGGCCAAGGCAGGGGCGGTCCGGCGGGGCGCGAGCGGGCCGAGGACGTGCCTCAGACCTCGAGGATCTCTTGTTCCTTGCGGGCGAGCGCCTCGTCGATCTCGCCAACGCCCTCGTCGGTCAGCCCCTGAAGCTCGGTCTCCGCCCGGTGCTCCTCGTCCGAGCCGACCTCGCCCTCCCCCTTCAGTTCGCGAAGGTCGTGCATGGTCTGACGGCGCACGTTGCGCACCGCCACGCGGCCCTCCTCGGCGATGCCCCGCACGACGCGCACGAGCTCGCGCCGGCGCTCCTCGGTCAGCTCGGGCAGCGTGAGGCGGATCAGGTTGCCGTCGTTCGAGGGCGTGAGGCCGAGGCCCGACTCCATGATCGCCTTCTCGATCGACTTGATCGCGCTCTTGTCGTAGGGCGTGATGGTGAGCAGGCGTGCCTCGCTCGCAGAGATGTTGGCGAGCTGGCGCAGCGGCGTCTGGGTGCCGTAGTACTCGACGGTGACGCGGTCGAGCAGGGCGGGCGCGGCGCGCCCCGTACGCACGGTCGCGAACTCGTGGCGGGTCGACTCGACCGATTTATGCATGCGCTCGCGGGCGTCGGCGAGGAGCTCGGAGACCAGCTCGCTCGTCATGTCGACACCGTCGTCCCCACGCGCTCGCCGCACACTAACCGGTCGATGTTGCGCTCGTCGTCCATGTTGAACACGTGGATGGGCAGCGCGTTGTCCATGCATAGCGACAGCGCCGTCGAGTCCATGACCTGGAGCCGGCGCTCGATCGCCTCGCGGTGGCTTATCGCCTCGAGGAAGCGCGCCTCTGGGCGCTCGCGCGGATCGGCGTCATACACGCCCTCGACACCGTTCTTGGCCATGAGGATGGCCTCGGCGTGGATCTCGAGTGCGCGCAGGGCGGCGGCGGTGTCGGTGGTGAAGAACGGGTTGCCCGTCCCCGCGGCGAAGATCACGATCCTGCCCTTCTCGAGGTGGCGCATGGCCCGGCGGCGGATGTAGGGCTCGGCGACCTCGGAGATCGTGATCGCCGACTGCACGCGCGTGTCGGCGCCGATCTTCTCGAGCGCGTCCTGGAGGGCGAGGGCGTTGAGGACGGTGGCGAGCATGCCCATGTAGTCGCCGGTGGCGCGGTCCATGCCGCCGGCGGCGGCTCGCAACCCGCGGTAGACGTTGCCCCCGCCGACCACGATGGCCACCTCTACGCCCCGATCGGTCACGCGCTTGACCTGCTCGGCGATCGCCGCGATGCGGGCCGGGTCGGCGCCGTAAGTGAGCGAGCCCATGAGCGCCTCACCCGAGAGCTTGAGCAGGACGCGCGAGAACGCCGGAGCGCGGCCGTCGGCCAGCGCCCCGTCGCCGTCCCCGGGTACCGCCACGGGCGCCGGCGGCCTATTCCTCGCCGACGGCGAAGCGCTCGAAGCGGCGGATCAACACGTTCTCGCCCGTGCGGGCGGCGGTCTCGGCGCGCAGCTCCTCGATCGTCTTGCCGCCGTGCTTGTCGGCGTTCACGTGCGCCTGGTTGAGGAGGACGCCCTCCTCGAGCCACTTGCGCATGCGGCCCTCGGCGATCCTCGGGCGCACGTTCTCCGGCTTGTCCTGGGCCTGCTCCTCGAAGATGCGCAGCTCGGCCGCGCGCACGTCCTCGGGCACGTCCTCCTCGGCGACGTACAGCGGCGCTGCGGCGGCGATGTGGAGGGCGACCTCGCGCGCGAACGCCTGGAAGTCCTCGTTGCGGGCCACGAAGTCGGTCTCGCAGTTGACCTCGAGCAGGACGCCGATCTTGCCGGTGGCGTGGATGTAGCTCTGGACCACGCCCTCCGTCGCGGCGCGCTCGCCGCGCTTGGCCGCCTGGGCCTGTCCGCGTACGCGCAAGAGCTCGACCGCCCCGTCGAAGTCGCCGCCCGACTCCTCGAGCGCGCGCTTGCAGTCCATCATGCCAGCGCCCGTGCGCTCGCGGAGCGATTTGACGTCGCCGGCGGAGATGCTCGTGGTCACGTGCGGGCCTCCTGTGGCTGGCTGTCAGTGGTTCGGTCCTCGGGGGTCTCCTCCGCCTGCGCGCCCCCGGGGGCCTGGGCCGCGGCGGGGTCCATTTCGACCTCGGGGCTCGGGCCCTCCGACTCGGCCTGACGGGCGGCCTCCTCCTCGGCCTGGCGGCGGGCCTCCTCCTCCTCGGCGAGGCGCCGGCGTTCCTCCTCCTCGCGTCGACGCTGCTCCTCGGCCTCGCGGCGGGCGCGCTCCTCCTCGGCGCGGAAGCGGGAGGCGTTCTCGCGCACGGTCTCGCCGAGCGCCTCGATCACGAGTCGGCACGAGCGGATCGCGTCGTCGTTGCCGGGGATGGGGTAGGCGACGTTGCTCGGGTCGGTGTTGGTATCGCAGATGGCGATGATCGGCAGGCCGAGGCGCTCTGCCTCGCGCACGGCGATGGCCTCTGTCTTCAGGTCGACGATGAAGACGGCGTCGGGCGCGCGCTGCATGTCGCGCACCCCGCCGAGGTTGATTTCGAGCTTGGCGAGCTCGGCCTCCGCGGCGATGCGCTCGCGCACGGGCAGCAGGTCGAGCGTGCCGTCCTCGCGCCAGCCCGAGAGCTGGTGCAGGCGCTCGATCCGGCCGGAGATGGTGCCGAAGTTCGTCAGCAGGCCGCCTAGCCAGCGCTTGTCGACATACGGCATCCCGGCGGCGGAGGCGACCTCGCGCACGGTGTCGCTCGCCTGCTTCTTCGTCCCCACGAAGAGGATGGTCCCGCCGCGCGCGGCGACCGCGCCCGCGAACTCCTGCGCCTCGGCGAGCAGGCGCTCGGTCCGCTGGAGGTCGATGATGTGAATGCCCCCGCGCTCGCCGAAGATGTAGCGGCGCATGCGGGGGTTCCAGCGCCGAGTTTGGTGGCCGAAGTGGACTCCGGCCTCGAGCAGGTCCTTGATCCCTACGTCGGGCACGTGGCTCCTTCCCTTGTGGGTCTGTCGGGCCCGTCGGGCGTCTCGCGGGACCCGGGCGATCGCTCGTCCGGGCAGGGCCCGCGTCGTCTCCGGCGGGGTAGCGGTTGTGGGGCGCGGAGGATAGGGCACGGCGGCGAAGCCCGATGGCGCAGGCGCCCCCGCCCTGGGGCGCTCCCGGCGGCTCAGCTGCCCGCGCGCAGCTCGACGCGCGCTCGCTCGAGAGCGCCCGCGAGGTCCGCCGGCAGCGGCGAGTCGAGGGCGAGCTCCTCGCCCGTGGCCGGGTGGGCGAGCGTTAGACGCGTCGCGTGCAGGAACTGGCGCCCCAGGCCGAGACGCCGGCCGGAGGCCTCGCCTCCGTAGCGAGCATCGCCGCACACTGGGTGGCCGATGGCCGCGGCGTGGGCACGGATCTGATGCGTGCGCCCGGTCTCGAGCTCGAGCTCGAGCAGCGCGGTGCGCGCGAGCGCCTCGCGGACCGCGAAGCGGGTGCGCGCCGCGCGAGGGCGGTCGGTGCTCGTCGAGACGAGCGTGCGGTCAGCGCGGTCGCGGCCGATGGCGGCGTCGATCGTCCCCGTGCACGCGTCGGGCGTCCCCTCCACGAGCGCGAGGTACTCGCGCCGGACCTCGCGCCTCCGAAGCGCCTCGGTGAGCGCGGCGTGGGCCTCCTCCGAGCGAGCGAGGACGAGTAACCCCGAGGTCTCGCGGTCGAGGCGGTGCACGACTCCCCGCCGCCCCACCGGTCCTCCCGCGACCCGGCCGGCGAGCGCTTGGGCGAGCGTTCCGTGCGCGCGCCCGCGTCCCGGGTGGACGACGACTCCGGCCGGCTTATCGACGACGAGCACGTGCTCGTCCTCGTAGGCTATGGTGAGCGGGACGCTCGCGTCGGGGACGGCCGGCTCACCCGTCTCCTCCGGCCGGCTCCGGCTCGCCTCGACGTCGACCGCGATCCGTTCGCCCGCGCTCACGCGATGGCTCTTGGGCCGCGCGCGCCCGTTCACGCGCACGCGCCCACCCTCGATCACGTGCGCGGCGGCGGCGCGCGAGCCGACTTCGGGCCGGGCCGCGAGCAGCGCGTCGAGGCGTGCCCCCTCCTCGCCGGCGTCCACGGTCAGCTCGATCGGCATCGGGCGCGAGGCGAGTGGGCCTCCCCCGTCACGGGCGGGCCGCGGGCTCACGGCCGTCGGCGGCCTCGCCGCCCGCGCGCGGGCCCCTCCGCGACGTACAGCACGCCGAACACGCCGAGCACGATCGCGGCGTCGGCGAGGTTGAAGGCCGGCCAGAAGGTCGGGTCGATGAAGTCGACGACCGCCCCGAGCCGAGCGCGGTCGATCAGGTTGCCGGCCGCGCCGCCGAGCACGGCGCCGACCGGCAGCCAGAGGAGCGGCCGATCGGCGCGCGCGACGAAGAAAACAAGCAGCGCGGTCAGGGCGATCGCGGTCGCCACGACGATCAGCACACCGCCCGTCCCGGCGAGAAGGCCGAAGGCGACGCCCGTGTTGCGGACGAGGTTGAGGTCGATCGCGAAGAACACCGGCACTGCGTCGCCCGGCGCGAGCGAGCCGACGGCGAGCGCCTTCGTGCCCTGGTCGAGGGCGGCGACCACGAGCAGCGTGAGGGCGGCGAGCGCGAAGGCGCGCGGCCGGGCGGTGCGGCGCTCGGCGCCCACCGTCGCGACCGGATCGCCGCTCAGGGCGCGATCAGGGCGACGATCACGCCCTGGAGGATGATGAGCACGAAGATGCCGACGATCGGGCTGAGGTCGAGCGCCGCGGGGCCCATCCGCACCGGCGGGATGAGGCGCCGGTAGAGGTTCAGGTACGGGTCGGAGACGTCCTCGACGAAGCCCGTGACCGCCCGCAGCACCGGGTTGAAGGGCATGCGCGGGATCCACGACAGCACGATGCGCGCGATCAGCAGCGCGATGTAGACGCTGAAGAGGTTGTTGATGTAGCGCGCGACGTCGCCGCTGTCGACGGCGAGCACCCACACCGAGGCGAGTGCGCCGCTCACCGCGTGCCGCCTCCGCTCACGACGGCGCCGACAGCGTCGGAGAAGGCGGCGCGCAGGCCGCCGCGCTCGAGCGCCTCGAGACCGCGCGCGGTCGAGCCGCCGGGCGAGGTGACCCGCCGGCGCAGCTCACCGGGATCGAGGCCGTCGCCGGCGAGCATCGCCGCTGTGCCGGCCATGGTCTCCGTCGCGAGCAGAGTCGCGGTCTCGGCGGGCAGCCCGTGGCGGACGCCGGCGTCGATGAGCGCCTCGAGCGCGAGCGAGAAGAAGGCCGGCCCGCAGCCCGCGAGCGCCGTCGCGGGCTCTAGCAGCCGCTCGTCGAGCTCGACGACGGTGCCGAGCCGCGCCATCGACTCGAGCAGCTCTCGCTCCGGGCCGTCGGCGGCGCGTGTGCCGCGCGCGTAGGAGACCACCGCGCGTCGCACCTCGGCGGGGATGTTCGGCATGAAGCGGTAGACCGGCGTGTCCGGGTAGGCCCGCTCGAGCGCGGCGACGGGGACGCCGCCGAGGATCGAGGCCACGGCACGCGCCCGTCCGTCGAGCTCGCCCGCCACCTGCTCGAGACCCGCGGGCTTGTGGGCGAGCACGACGATGCCGGCGCGCTCGGCGAGCTCGGCGCTCGAGGCGACCGCCTCTCCCCCGAGCTCGCGCGCCAGCGCCTCGGCGCGCCCTGCCTCCGCGTCGGACACGAGGATCGGCTCGCCGAGCCCGCGCGCAAGCGCGGAGCCCATGCTGCCCGCCCCGATGAGGCCGATGACCATGCGGCGGAAGGATAGGTGCCGGACGGCCGGCCCCGGGGCGCCCTCGCGCCGCGCGGAACGACCCGGCTCAGGACTGGTTGTAGAAGCCCTTCTCGATCAGCCGCGCGCGCTCCTCGGCGGAGACCTCGACGTTGCGCGGCGTGAGCATGAAGACCTTCTCGGCGACCTTCTGCATGCCGCCGTCGAGCGCGTAGGTCAGGCCCGAGGAGAAGTCGATCAGGCGCTTGGCGAGCTCGGTGTCGGTGCTCTGGAGGTTGAGAATCACCGGCAGGTCGTTCTTGAACTGGTCGGCGACCTGCTGGGCGTCGTTGAAGTTCTTGGGGACGACGAGGTGGACCTGGACGCCGGCGCGGCCGTTGTCGGGCACGGCTCGCAGCACCCGCGTGGGCCGCGACTCGTGGCGGTCGTGACGCCCCTCGGGCTCGTCCGAGAAGATCTCGTCGATGTCGTCGGCGCCGCGGCGCCCGCGCGAGAGGCGACGCACGTTCGGTCGCTCGCGATAGCGCGCCTTGAGCTGGTGCTCGGGCTCCGGCTCGGGTTCGTCGACCTCCTCGAGATCGGGCTCGTAGTAGCGCTCGTCCTCGGCGAGGCCGAAGTACACGAGCGTGCGATGCCAGGTGTCGCGCAGGGCCATGGCGGTGCCATTCGCGCGCGCAGGCGAAAATCCTCGCGCGGGCGGTGAGAATCGACGCGGTCGAGGTTACAACTTGGCGAGGTGAGCGACGGGGCGGCGATCAGCCCGGAGGCGACTCCCTTCGAGGTTCCGCTCGCGGGCGGCGGCCGCCTGGTGGGCGAGCTGGCCGGCTCGGGGACGACGATCGCGCTCCTGCACGGGCTCACCGCGAGCCGCCGTTACGTCGTGCACGGCTCGCGTTACCTCGAGCGCCACGGCCACCGCCTCGTCGGCTACGACGCCCGTGGTCACGGCGCGTCTTCGGCGGCGCCCGCGCCCGACGCCTACGAGTACGGGGACCTCGTCGAGGACCTCGTGCGCGTGCTCGACGACCTCGAGCTCGAGCGCTGCGTGCTCGCGGGAAGCTCCATGGGCGCGGCCACCGCGCTCGCCTTCACGCTCGCGCGCCCCGAGCGCGTCGACGCGCTCGTGCAGATTACCCCAGCCTCCCGCGGCGGCCCGAGCGCCGACGCGGACGAGCTCGAGCGCTGGGAGAAGCTCGCGAGCGGGCTGCGCGAGCGCGGCGTCGAGGGCTTCCTCGCCGCCTACGACCCGCCGGTGAACGAGCACTGGCGCGACGCGGTGATGACGGCGACCCGCCAGCGGCTCGAGACCCACAGTGACCTCGACGCCCTCGCCGACGCGCTCGAGATCGTCCCGCGTTCGACCGCCTTCGAGGGCGGGATCGCCGCCCTGCCCTCGCTCAGGGTGCCGACGCTCGTGGTCGGAAGCCGCGACTCCTCCGACCCCAGCCACCCGCTCGCCGTCGCCGAGGACTACGCCGACGCGCTCCCCCGCGCGGAGCTTGTCGTCGAGGACGAGGGCGACTCACCGCTCGCCTGGCAGGGGGCGCAGGTCTCGCGCACGATCGCCGGCTTCCTCGAGCGGGTCCTGCCTCAGGAGGGCGAGTCGGCGCCCTCGTAGAGGACGCCCCCGAGGCGGACGATCGTCGCGCCCTCGGCGACCGCCACCTCGAAGTCCTGCGTCGTCCCCATCGACAGGCGCTCGAGGCCGTGCTCGGCCGCCAGCTCCGCGAGGCGCGCGAAGAAGGGGCGGCTGCGCTCGGGATCGTCGGTCGCGGGCGGCATCGTCATCAGCCCAGTCACCGGCACGGGCGCACCGGCGATGAACTCGCCGAGCGCAGTGGGTGCGAGCCCCGCCTTGCCCTCCTCCCCCGCGACGTCCACCTCAACGAGGGCCTCGGGGACGGGGTCTCGCCTGAGCCGGCGCAGCGCCGACTCGGAGGCGACGGAGTGGATGAGCCGTACCCGACCCGCGAGGTCGCGCACCTTGCGGCTCTGAAGGGCCCCGATGAAGTCCCAGGTGAAGAGGTCGCCGTGGTCGGCCTGCTTGGCCGCGAGGTCCTGGGCGCGGTTCTCGCCGACGAGCTCGATGCCCGCCTCGGCGAGGGCGGGAAGCTCCGCGGCCGGCACGTACTTGATCGCCGCGCACACCTCGACGCGGCGGGAATCGCCGCCGGCTGCGGCTATCCGCTCACGCACGCGCGCGAGGTTCTCGGCGATGCGATCGGCGCGGAGGCCGGTGAAGGTTTGGCGCGCGGCCGCGTCGCTCGCTAGGTCAGCCACACCAGGCCTCCCTGGCGGCCGGTCACGCCGCGGTCGCGGCGGTGCGAGAAGAAGAGGTCGGGGCGGCAGCTCGTGCACTCGTCCACGTCCTCGATCCGACTCACGCCGCTCGCCTCGAGCCGGCGGCGCGCGACCGCCCGCAGGTCGAGGCGGCGGCCCTCGGCGGCGCCGGCGTCGTCGTTGAAGGCGGCGAGCACCTCGTCGGCGACCTCGTAGCAACAGCGCCCGATCCCCGGCCCGATCGCCGCCGCGGGCGGCGCGTCGAAGCGCGCGACCGCGGCCTCGACGATGCCGCCGGCGAGCCCGCGCCAGCCGCAGTGGACCATGGCCGCCCGCCCAGGCGCGACCAGCGCCACGGGCAGGCAGTCGGCGACGAGCACGAGCAGCCCGAGGCCCGGTGCGTCGGTGAGGTGGCCGTCGACGCTCGGGAGCGCCCCGGGCTCGAGTCGGCGGCCTCCGCCGTCGTCGGTCCGCGGTCCTCGCGGCCACTCGGCGAGCTCGGTGCCGTGCACCTGCCGGCCCTGAACGATCGCCGCGGGGGCGAGGCTCACCGCGCGCGCGAGGCGGTCGCGGTTCTCCTCGACGCGGCCGCGGTCGTCGTCGGTGAGGATGCCCAGGTTGAGCGAGCGGTACGGGCCCTCGCTCACCCCGCCGACGCGAGTCGAGAAGGCGACGCGCGCGCCCGGCAGGTCGAGCTCGATCCGGGCTGGCGCGCTCACCGCGCCGCCCCGCCGTCCTCGCCGCGCGCGAGGCCGAGCGCGCAGCGGAGCTCCTCCTCGCGCCCGGCGACGCGTCCGTCGAGCTTCCGGCGCAGCGTCTCCTCGAGCGCGCGCCCGATCGCCGCCGACGGCTCCACGCCGGCCGCGACGAGGTCGTCGCCGCCGATCTCGAGCGCCACATCGGCGACGCCATCGAGGTAGCGCGACACCGCCTCGGGCGGGGCGCCGACGGCGACCGCGAGCGCGAGCGCCTCGGGGGGCTCCCCGTGGAGGAGGCGGTGGAGCTCGGACGGGGCCGCGTCGGCGCGGAGCTCGGTTGCGAGCGCGGGCGCCGAGTGCGCGGCCCGGAGCACGCGCCCCCGGGCCTCCGCGTCGAGCCTCAGGGCGGTCACGAACCTCTCGAGCTCGTGGGGCGGCGCGGCGAGGAGCCCGGCGAGGGAGGCGAGGGCCGGGTCGGCGCCCGTGACCTCGGCTGCGCGACCGGCCGCCGCCGCAGCCTCCACGTCGACGTCGAGCAGCGCGGCGTCGAGCGCGCCGGCGGCCCTGAGGTCGACGAACCGAACGAGTGCCTCGCGGCGGCGGCCCTCGTCGAGCAGGAGCATGAGCTCGTGCCCGAGACGGTGCCTTGACACCGTGTCAAACGCCCTGGCACCCACCGCTGCGCGGGCGAGCACCTCCGTCTCGGGGGCGAAGGTGAAGCCGAGGCGGGCCTCGAGCCGGATCCCGCGCAGGATGCGCGTAGGGTCGTCGACGAAGCTGTGGCGGTGAAGCACGCGGATGGTCGCGACCTCCACGTCGGCGTGCCCGCCGTGGGGGTCGAGCAGGCGTCCCCGCTCCGCGTCGGCCAGCGCGATCGCCATCGCGTTGACCGAGAAGTCGCGCCGCCCGAGGTCCTCGGCGATCGGCGCCGGCTCGACCTCGGGCAGCTCTCCGGGGTGGCGATAGCGCTCGCGGCGCGCGGTCGCGAGGTCCAGGCGCAGGTCGCCGGCGCGGACGCTCGCCGTCCCGAAGCGCTCGTGGTCCTCGACCTCGCCCCCGAGACGGCGGGCGAGCTCGCGGCCCGCCGCAAGCGCGTCGCCGTCGACGTCGAGGTCGAGGTCGACGCCGCCCGCGCCGAGCAGCAGGTCGCGAACCACCCCGCCCACGAGGTAGGCGGGCGGGAGGCCGGCGAGCGCGGGCAGGACCCGGTCCATGCCGGCGAGCTCCTCGACCCGGGCGCCGAGCTCGGAGGCGGCGACGGTCATGGGCGCCAGTGTGGCAACGCGCCCACGGCGCGCGTGCGCCGCGCACCGACCGAGGCGCGCCGAGCCCGGGCCCTCTACGAGCGGTCCGCCTCCTCGTTGGCCTCGCGCGAGGCCTCCAGCGGCTCGTTGGGCGCGTCGCGCGGCTCGGTGGGCGCGT
>DAIOHA010000032.1:0-10012 GCA_036744955.1 Thermoleophilaceae bacterium
CTCGTCCACGGCCGGTCGATCTGGGCCCACTACGCGGAGCACCCCGAGGAGGAGCAGACGTTCGCCGCGTCGATGCGCCGCGTGACCGAGCTCGACCTCCCGGCGATCGTCCACGGCTACCCGTGGCCGCAGCAGGGAACGGTGTGCGACGTCGCGGGCGGCGTCGGCACCGTGCTGGCCGGCGTGCTCGCCGCACGCCCGGCGCTGCGGGGGATCCTCGTCGAGGCGCCGGGCGTGCTCGAGGAGGCCGAAGCGCACCTGGCGGAGAAGGGAGTGCGTGCGCGCGTCGACCTCGTGGCGGGCGACATGTTCGAGCGTATTAAGGCTGACGCCGACGTCTACGTGCTCAAGGACGTCCTCCACGACTGGGACGACGAGCGCTGCGCGCGCATCCTCGCCACCGTGCGGGCGGCGATGCGTCCTGGAGCGCGGGTCGTGCTCATCGAGGGGCTACTCGAACGCAACGAGGCCGACCCGATCGTCGCGCTCACCGACGTGCAGATGCTCACCCAGACCGACGGCGGGCGCCAGCGCTCGGTCGCCGAGCTCCAGGCCCTTCTGCGCGACGCCAGGCTCGAGCCGGGCGCCGTCCATCGCCCGGCCGGCCCCGGGCTCGTCGAGGCGGTCGCGCGCTAGCGAGCGTGCGCGGACGCGTCCTCCGCGGGGGTACGATTCGCCGCCATGGTCAAGATCTACACACGCGGCGGCGACGACGGGACGACCGGCCTCTGGTACGGGGGGCGAGTCGAGAAGTCGGGCGGCCGTCCCGAGGCCTACGGCGCGGTCGACGAGGCCGGCGCCGCGCTCGGGCTGTGTCGTGCCGCGGCGGCCGACGACCCGGAACTTCACGACGACCTCCTCCGCCTCCAGGGCGAGCTCTTCGTGGCCGGCGCGGAGCTCGCGACGGCGCCCGAGGCCGCCGGCCGGCTCGAGGAGGGCGTCTCGCGCGTGACCGAGGACATGGTGGACCGGCTCGAGGACGACATCGACCGCTACATGAGTCGCGTCGAGCTGCCGCCCAAGTTCGTAATCCCCGGCGGCAGCGAGCTGTCGGCGCGCCTCGACCTCGCGCGCACGACGGTGCGCCGCGCCGAGCGGCGCGTCGTCGCCCTCAAGCTCGCCGGCGAGCTCGGCGACGAGACGGTGCTGCGCTTTCTCAACCGCGCCTCGGACTTCCTGTTCGCGGCCGCACGTTACGCCGACGAGCCGGAGCCGTCGCTCTTCGAGGGCCGCGGATGAAGCCGTTCGGGCGCAAGGACGACGAGCGCGAGCGGCGGATGAAGGCGATCTCGCGGCGCCGGAACGGGGCGGTGCTCAACGACATCGACATCCGCGGTCACCACCTCGTCGCCGACGAGCCGACCGAGGAGGGCGGCGAGGACGAGGGACCGAGCCCGCTCGAGCTCCTGGCGGGCAGCCTCGCCTCTTGTACCGCGATCACCATGCAGCTGTACGCGGAGCGCAAGGGCTGGGACATCGGCGAGGTGACGGTGGGGGTCGACTATCAACCCGCCCAGCGCGGCGCGCCGACGCGCTTCGAGTTGATCGTCGAGCTCCCGAAGGAGCTGCCCGAGGAGCAGCGCACGCGCCTGATGCAGATCGCGGCCAAGTGCCCCGTGCACCGCACGCTCGAGGGCGAGGTCATGTTCGAGGAGCGGCTCGAAATCGTCTAGGCGGGCGATCGATGCTTAACCCCGGTCGACTCCGCGAGCTCCTGCTCACGCCCGAGGAGGCCGCGGAGCTCGACGCGCCGGGCACCGTCGACGCGGCCGTCCTCATCCCGCTCTTCGCACGCGACGGCGAGCCCGTCTCGGTCTTCACCGAGCGCCGCGGCGACCTCAAGCGCCACGCCGGTGAGATCTCGTTTCCCGGTGGGCGCCAGGACCTGCCCGACGAGGACCTGCGCGAGACCGCGCTGCGCGAGGCCGAGGAGGAGATCGGCCTGCCGCGCGCGGCGGTCGAGCTCGTCGGCGCGCTCCCGCCGACGGGCACGTTCGTGACGAGCTACCGCATCCACCCCTTCGTCGGCGTGATCGAGCCAGGGCACCGGTGGGCGCCGCAGCCGAGCGAGGTCGAGCGCGTGCTCGAGCTATCGCTCCCCGAGCTCGTCCGCGGCCACGAGTCGAAGCGCCTCCTGCGCAAGGGCGTCCCGTTCAAGACGCCGACCTACACGGTCGACGGGCACTTCGTGTGGGGAGCGACCGCCCGCATCGTCGAGGGGCTGCTCGCGCGCCTCGAGCCGCTGCTCGGCTGAGGGCGGGGCCGGCGGCCCGGCCGGGCGCACCGCCCGCCCTAGACGTTCTTCTCGATCGGCACGTCGACGAGGTTCCCCCACTCCGTCCACGAGCCGTCGTAGTTCTTCACGTCCTCGTGCCCGAGCAGCTCGTGGAGGACGAACCACGTGTGTGCCGAGCGCTCGCCTATGCGGCAGTAGGTGATGGTCTCCTTCCCATCGGAGACGCCCTTGCTCGCGTACAGCCCGCGCAGCTCGTCGGCCGACTTGAACGACCCGTCCTCGCGCACGGCCTGCGCCCACGGGACAGACGCGGCGCCCGGGATGTGACCGGAGCGCTGAGCGCCCTCCTGCTCGTAGCCCGCCATCGAGATCAGCTCGCCCGAGAACTCCTGCGGGGAGCGGACGTCGATCAGGGTCGTATCGGAGTCGAGGCGCTCCAGCACCTCGTCGCGGCGGGCGCGGATCGCCCTATCGGGCTCCTGAGCGCGGAAGGTGACCGGCTCGAACTGCGGCTCGTCCTTGGTCGTCGGGCGACCCTCCTCGATCCACTTCTCGCGCGGCCCATTCATGAGCAGGACCCGGTCGTGGCCGTAGTACTTGAGGTACCAGTACGTGTAGGCCGCGAACCAGTTGTTGCGATCGCCGTAGAGGACGATCGTGTGGTCGTTCGAGACGCCGCGGCTTCCGAACAGGTCGCCGAACTCGCGCGGCCCCAAGAAGTCGCGGCGCGTCTGATCCTGGAGGTCGCGCTGCCAGTCGAGGCCGATCGCCCCGGGTATGTGCGCGTCGCGGTAGAGGGCGGGGTTCTCGTCCACCTCGACAATCCGGATCGAGTCGTCGTTCAGGTGCTCCTGGACCCACTGCGTCTCGACGAGGACATCCTTGGCGTACTCGGCCACGTCACTCACCTCCGGGGGCTCTGGTTCAAAGGGGCGAAAGTCGATTGAGGTTCTGCCGTTTCTATCACGTGCTCAGGCTGGGCGCGCGGCGCGGGTCGGGCACCGCCCGCCGAGATCATGCGAGGACTCGCTCGACCGCGGCGACCATGGCGCGTTTCCACGCTTCGAGGTCCCCTGGGTCGCTCTCGACAACCTCGACGGGAACCCGGTTCGCCTCGCCGACGCGGCGGACGGCGTGCGCCCCCTCGGCGAGCACTTCGGCCGGCACCGTCCCGGCGGCCTCGTACACGAGCCCGCGCACGTGCGAGTCGACGATTTTGGCGGCGATTGACTCGAGGCGCGGCCCGTGCAGCGCGGCGACCGCGTCGCTCTCGCCCCGCGCCGTGCCCATGAGCCAACACATGACGCTCGCGCCCTCGAGGTGCGGGAGCAGCGTCGCGAGGCGGTCGGGATCGGCGAGCGCGGGCTCTGCGCCCGCCTCCTCGATCGCCTCGCATCCCGCGGGCGAACGCGTCGTGCCGCGGACGGCGTGACCGGCCTCCGCCAGGGCGGCCGCGAGCCGGCGCCCGCGGCAACCGCAGCCGACGATGAGCACGCGGGCCAAGCGGGCTAGGTGGAGTCGGGAGCGCGTCCGGCGTCGCGGTAGAGCTCGGCGCGCGCGCGACGCTCGCGCTCCTCGGCCTCGACCTCGGCGCGGATGCCCTCCTCGGTCAGCTCGGGTCGACCCGTGCGTCGGCGGCGTGCGTTCTGGAGCTCGAGCATCTGGTCGATGTCCTCGAGCTCGAGGCGGACCTCGTCCTCGTACGAGCGCGCCGGCTTCCAGTCGAGCTGCTCGGCGCCCGACCCGGGGTACCAGTGCCCGACCGCCATCAACATGCCGACGAGCAGCGCGAAGCCGACGACCACAAACAGCGCGAACTCCATCCCCACGCGAGTGTAGGCCCCCGCCCGCGGCCTATGTGGGCGACCGCCGCGGCGTGTATGGGCGACCGGCGCGGCCTCAGTTGAGCGACGGGTCGGCGGGCATGCGCGCGAGCAGCGCGTAGTCGCCGCCCTTGCGCCGGAGCGCCTCAACCCACAGGTCGCCCTCGCGGAACGGGTCCTGGGCGTCGGCCCGCTCGAGGAACCAAGCGTCCTGCTCGAGCTCGCCCTCGAGTTGTCCCGGGGCCCAGCCCGCGTGTCCCGCGTACACGCGCAGGCGCCGGAGGGGCACCTCGCGGCGGTCCGGGTCGACCACGCCGACCGACCCGACGACCGGCCGGTCCGCGTCGTCGGCGTCCTCAAACTCGCCGAGCGCGATCACGCCGGAGGGCCCAACCGGGCCGCCGACGTGCAGGAGGTCCTCGTCGGTGGCGAGGTCCGCGAGGGCGGGCACCGCGTCGGCGACGCGGTGCTCGGACGGGCGGTTGAGGACGACCCCAAGTGCGCCCTCCTCGCCGTGTTCGAGGACGAGCACGACCGACCTGCGGAAGACGTCGGAGAGCGCCGGCGAGGCGATCAGGAGCTGGCCGCGGAGCGAGTCTGGCACCGCGGCGGAGCCTCGCACAGCGCCGCGTGGGGGGATAATCCGCGCGCCGGCGAGGCCGGCCGCCCATGATCGACTTCGAGCTCTCCAACGAGCAGCGCCTGATCCGCGACACCGCGCGCGAGTTCGCCGACCGCGAGATCCTCTCCCGGGCGCGCGACATGGACCGCGCCGGCGAGCTCGACCCCGGCCTCGTCCGCGGGCTCGGCCAGATGGGCTACCTCGGGGCGATCGTCTCCGAGCGCTACGGTGGGCGGGGTCTCGACCACCGCACGTACGCGCTGATCGTCGAGGAGGTGGGCCGTGGCGACTCCTCGGCGCGCACGGTCGTCTCCGTGCAGACCTCGCTGGTGTGCTCGTCGATCGAGCGCTGGGGCACGGAGGCGCAGAAGCACGAGTGGCTCCCCCGCCTGTGCGCGGGCGAGGCGCTCGGCTGCTTCGGGCTCACCGAGCCCGATACGGGCTCGGACGCGGCCGCGCTCCGTACCCGCGCCGAGCGTGTGACCGGCGGGTGGAGGCTCACCGGGCAGAAGCAGTGGATCTCGCTCGGGACGCGGGCGGAGGTCGCGCTCGTGTTCGCGCAGACCGATCCCTCGCTCGGTCACCGCGGGCTCGCCGCCTATCTCGTCCCCACGGCGACGGACGGCTTCTCGGCCGCGGCCATCCACGGCAAGCTCGGGTTGCGCGCGGCCGACACCGCGACACTCTCGCTCGACGGCGTCGAGGTGGGCGACGACGCCCTGCTGGGCGAGGTCGGCGACGGCTTCAAGGTCGCCATGTCGGCCCTCGACTCCGGACGCTTCAGCGTCGCCGCCGGCTGCGTCGGGATCTGTCAGGGCAGCGTGGACGCGTCAGTGGCCTACGCGACCGAGCGCGAGCAATTCGGCCGGCCGCTCGCCGGCTTCCAGCTCGTGCAGGAGCTGATCGCCGACATGACCGTCGACACCGAGGCCGCGCGCGGGCTCGTGTGGCGCGCGGCGTGGCTCAAGGACCTCGGGCGGCCGAGCACGACCGAGACCTCGGTGGCCAAGCTGTTCGCGACCGAGGCCTCGGTGCGCTGCGCCAACGCGGCGATCCAGGTGCACGGCGGCTCCGGCTACGTCGACGACTACCCGGTCGAGCGCCTCCTGCGCGACGCCCGCGTCACCACGCTGTACGAGGGCACCTCGCAGATCCAGAAGCTGATCATCGGGCGCGCGGCGACCGGCGTGAACGCCATGACCTGAGGGCGGGCCTTCGCCCGCGCGCCCGGCGCTAGAGGACGAGCACCTGGCGTACCGCCTCTCCGCGCGCGAGGCGGTCGAAGGCCTCGTTCAGCTCCTCGAGGCGAACACGATGGCTGAGGAGGCGGTCGACGGGCAGCCGCCCCGCGCGGTAGAGGTCGACGAAGCGCGGCACGTCGCGGGCGGGGACGGAGGAGCCCAGGTAGGAGCCGCGCAGCGTCCGCTCCTCGGTAACGAGGCTGACTGCGGGGATGGCGAGCATGCGCTCGGGGTGCGGCAGCCCGACGGTGACGGTGGTCCCGCCGCGGCGCGTCGCCGCGTAGGCCTCGGCGAGCACCCGCTCGCTGCCGACGGTCTCGATCGCGTGGTCGGGCCCTCCGCCGGTCGCCTCGCGCACCGCCTCGACGACGTCCTCGCCCGCGGGAATCGCGTGCGTCGCTCCGAGCTCGCGGGCGAGCTCGAGCTTCATGGGCACGACGTCGACGGCGACGATCTCGCGCGCGCCGGCCGCGCGCGCTCCGAGCAGCGCCGCGAGGCCCACGCCGCCAAGGCCGAAGACCGCGACGGTGTCGCCCACCTCGACGCGGGCGCTGTTAACCACCGCGCCGACTCCGGTCAGGACCGCGCAGCCGAAGAGCGCCGCGACCTCGAACGGCAGGTCGTGGTCAACGCGCACGGCGGAGGCCTCCGACACGACGGCGTGGCCCGCGAACCCCGAGACGCCGAGGTGGTGGTTGAGCGCCGTGCCGTGTGCGTCGCGGATGCGCCGCCCGCCCGCGAGCAGCTCCCCGGCGAGGTTCGCGGCCGCACCGCGCTCGCACAGCGCGGCGCGCCCGACGCGACACGGTCCGCACACGCCACACACGGGCACGAACGACATCACCACGTGATCGCCGGGCGCGAACGCGCTCGGGCCCGGACCCGTCTCGACGACCTCGCCGGCGGCCTCGTGACCGAGCAGCATGGGCATGACGCGCGGGCGCGAGCCGTCGATCACCGACAGGTCGGAGTGGCAGAGGCCGGTGGCCGCGATGCGGACGAGCAGCTCGCCGGGCGCCGGCGGGTCAAGCTCGACCTCGGTGACCTCGAGCGGACGCGAGCTGGCGTAGGGCGGCGCCGCGCCCATCTCGCGCAGGACGGCGCCGCTTACCCTCACGCGGCCCCTTCGGACACCACGAGCCGCTCGAGCGCCTCGCGCAGCGTCGCGGGCATCTCCGCCGGGCGCCTGCGCCGGCGGTCGACGAAGACGTGGACGAACCATCCCGTGGCGGCCGGCGCCTCGACGTCCTCTCGAAAGAGGCCGATCTCGTAGCGGACGCTCGAGCCGCCGAGCCGGCCGACCCTCAACCCGGCCTCGACGCGCTCGGGAAAGGTGAACGCCGCCTCGAAGCGGCAGTGCGACTCCGCGCACAGTCCGATGGTCTCGCCGCCGTGGATGTCGAGCCCACCCTCGCGGATGAGCCACTCGTTGATCACCGTGTCGAAGAACGCGTAGTACTCGACGTTGTTGACGTGCCCGTAGACGTCGTTGTCGTTCCAGCGTGTCGGGAGGACGGTCAGGTGCGGGTAGTCCTCGCGGGCGGTGCGGTCGCTCTCGGTATCGGGCATGGCGGGCGGCGGGGCAACGTACCACCCGCCGGGAGCCCTCGCGTGCGCCTCAGACGGTGAGGACGACCTTCCCGACGTTGCGGCCCTCGCCCATGTAGCGATGCGCGTCCGCGCCGCGCTCGAGCGGGAACGACTCGGCGACCACGGGACGGATCCGCCCCGCCTCGGCCCACTCGCGCAGGGGCACGACGAAGTCGTCGAGCGTCCCGCGGTCGTCCCAGAGCGTGAGCAGATTGAGACCGATGACCGCGCGCGACGAGGACATGAGCCGGAGGGGATGGAAGATCGGAGTGGTGGCGAGCATCCTGACGCTCCCGAGCAGGTCGCGGCGCTCACCGCTCATTGCCGAGGAGGCGCCGAAGGGCACGAGCCGCCCGCCGGCGCGCAGCAGCGAGAAGCTCTTGTAGAAGCTCGCGCCGCCGACCGCGTCGAGCGCGAGGTCGAGCGGGCGCTGCTGGCCCGTGATCCGGCGCACCTCACGGCGAAAGTCCTGCGTGCGGTAGTCGATCGCGTGGTCGGCGCCCTGGGCGCGGATCGCGTCGTGCTTGGCTGCGCTCGCCGTGCCGAACACCTCCGCGCCGCGCAGCTTCGCGATCTGCGTCGCCGCTATGCCGACGCCGCCGGCGGCGGCGTGGATGAGCGCCCGCTCGCCCTCCGCGAGCGACCCGTAGCGGACGAGCCCCGCGTAGGCGGTGGCGTAGTTGACCGGCAGCGCCGCGCCCTCCTCGAAGCTCCAGTGCCCGGGCAGAGCGACGACGTTCGTGGCGCGGGTCACCGCGAGCTCGGCGTAGCCGCCGAAGCGGGTGCCCGCGATCACCGGGTCCCCCGGCGCGAAGTCCTCGACGCCCTCCCCCACCGACTCGATCTCGCCGGCCACCTCGTAGCCGACCACCGAAGGCGGCTTCGGCGCGTCGGGATAGATGCCGACGCGCGCCATCAGGTCGGCGAAGTTGATTCCGGCGGCGCGGACGGCGATGCGCACCTGACCACTACCGGCCACGGGGTCGGGGCGCTCCTCGACGCGGAGGACCTCGGGGCCGCCGTTCTCGGTGATGACCAGCGCTCTCACGGGGTCCTAGTCCCCCGGCGTGGCCTCGCTCCAACGTGTGGCGCGCGCGCCGCGCGTCCGTCCGCACCGGGGCGGGTAGGGCGACGGCATGGCCACCGCCGACCTCACCGTGATCGGGTTGGGACGCGTCGAGGCGGGCGCCTCCGCCTACCTTGCCGAGATCCGGCGCCGGCTCGACGGCCAAGAGCGCGTCGGCTTCCGCATGCACGCCATGGGCACGTCGCTCGAGGGCTCGGTCGACGACATCCTCGCCCTCGTGGCCGAACTGCACGCCGTGCCGCTCGAGCTCGGACTGCCGCGCGCCTACTCCGTCCTCAAGCTCGACGAGCGCCGCGATCGGCCGGACCAGACGCTCGCGGACAAGGAGCGCTCGGTGGAGGAGCGGCTTGCCCGCGACGCCGAGGGCTCTCGCGGCGGCGACACCGCGAGCTAGTAGGCCGCCGGCGCAGACCCGTGCGTCCGGAGCGGCTCACCCGGTGCTCGCGTGCTCACGCACCGCGCTCGAGCCGTTCGCCTCCGCCCCGTCCCCCTCGACCTGCTCGCCCCGCTCCTTGAGGTAGTTGAGCAGTCCGCCGAGGACGAGCATCTCGCGCTCGGTCGGCGCGAAGTCGTGAGTCACGGAGAACTCCTCGCCCGAGTCCTCGTCGCGGACGGTGATGTCCTCGGCCCCCTGCTCGAGCTCCTCCTTGACCTTCGGGAGCGACCAGCACGCCTCGACCTCGGCGCGGTCGTAGTCGGACTCGTCCTTGAAGATCAGCGCGAGAATGCCCTGAGCAATGAGGTTGCGGCGGTGGATGCGCGCGAACGACTTCGCGAACACCGCCTTGACTCCGAGCTGGAGGGGCGCGAGCGCCGCGTGCTCGCGTGAGGAGCCCTGGCCGTAGTTGTGGCCGCCGACGATGAAGCCCTCGCCCCACTCGTGCAGGCGCCCGCGGAACTCGGGGTCGCGGTGCCGGAAGGTGTACTCGGCGATCGCAGGGATGTTCGACCGGTAGCTCATGACCTCGACGCCGTCCGGCGCCAGATCGCCCGTCGAGATGTCGTCGGGCTGCACGGTCGCGATGCGCGCGGTGATCGAGTCCTCGATCGGCGTGTGCTCGGGCGGGGTCTTGATGTTCGGCCCGCGCGGGATTTCGATCCGCTCGGCCTCGCCCGGGTCGGCGGGCGGGAAGATGTGGACGTCGTCGATGTAGGGCTTGAGCTCGGGCATCGGCAGGAGCTCGGGCGCCTCCCCGTACTCGCGCGGGTCCTCGATTCGCCCGCTCAGCATCGACACCGCGGCCACCGCGGGCGAGCACAGGAACACGGAGTCCTCGGGCGTGCCCGAGCGCCCCGGGAAGTTGCGGTTGAACGTGCGCAGCGAGTTGGCGTCCGACGGCGGCGCCTGGCCCATGCCGACGCACGGCCCGCAGACCGGCTCGAGCATCCGCACGCCGCCCTCGACGAGCTGGC
>DAIOHA010000033.1:0-9982 GCA_036744955.1 Thermoleophilaceae bacterium
ATGGTGGCTGAGGAGTTGAAGCGCGAGGACGGGCCCTCGCTGCGCGCGGCGCGTGCGCTCTACGCGCGCCGCCACGACCCTAACCTCGAGGTCGACATGCCCATTGGCGCGGCCATGAGCGGCGTGCGCGCCATCACGGTCGTCCCGCTCCTCATGTCGCCCCCGTGCGGCCACCGCGGCGCTCCGCGATGACAAAGCTTCACAGCTGAACGAGGCCGTCCTCGCCTACCAGGCGGAGGGGGGCGAGCACTTCTGCACGGCACTCGTCGGGCGCCTGCAGCCGGAGCCGCCGGCGTGAGCCTGACGCTCGCGAGCGGCGGGCACCCGCTGCCGTTCCGGCTCGACCCGCTGGGGAACGTGGAGCCGGTGGGCGCGCCGGGCATGCTGCTCGGGATCGACGGTACCCCCGACCTGTCCGATGCCGAGGTCGAGCTCGCGCCGGGCGACTCGCTGCTCGTCTACACCGACGGGGTGACCGAGACACCGGTCCCCGGCGGGATCTCGGGGAGGGAGGCCTCGCGGGCCTGCTCGCGGCCTGCCGCGACCTCGACGCGGAGGCGCTGCTCGAGCACATCGACTCGAGCGTACGCGGCATGCAGGCCGGCCCGCCCCGAGACGACGTTGCCATGCTCGCGGTGCGCGTCGAGGGCACGTCGGCCGACCTTTCGGATATCTTCTCGCCGCCGGAGGGGGTCCGCGCGTTATGACCCAGCCGCCAACCCACTACGTTCCCATGCGACCGTCCGCTGCAGCGGGCCGTGCCGCCACGGCCGCGGCCGCGCGTCGCGGCGGCATCGATCGCCGCCGCCTCCGGCGGGCCCTCGGCCTCGCCGCGTCGCTGGCTGCCCTGGCCGCGCTCGCGGGATGCGGGCAGGACAATCTCGCGCGCTGCGTCGACCCCCGGGCGGGCACGCTCGTCGACGTGAGTCGTTGCGACGCGGCGGCCGCGGACGGGGTCGACGGCCGCTACAGCTGGAACTTCGGCGGCTCCGGCGACACGAACCTCGGCAGCAGGGTCAGCGGCGGCGAGCGCGTCGACCCGGCCGATCAGGCGGCCATCTCTGAGCGCGGCGGCTTCGCGCCCGACGCGCAGACGAGCGGGACCGCTGTGCGCGAGGTCGGCCAGGGCGCCGAGGCCGAGGGCAAGAAGAAGAAGCGCAAGAGCTTCGGCCGCCGGCGCCGCTAGGGCGCCCGAAACGCAGCAGCGGCGGGCTAGGAGCCGCGCCCGCCTCCATCTCCGCCCGCATCGCCGTCGCCGCGCGCGGATGCCCGCTCGGCGCCTGTCCCACCGTCTCCGGCTGCGAGCGTGGCGTGGGGCTCGCCCGCGCCGGCCCGCGCTCGCAGATCGGCGATGTCGCGCGCGATCTGCCCGAGCACCCGATCCTGCGAGCTCTCGCCGCGGGCGATACTCTCGATGTCGGCCTCGATGTCGGCGATGTCCTGCTCGAGGTCGTCGACCTCTCCGGTCAGGCGCTCGACCTTCTCGGACACGCGACGACTGAAGCCCTCGGCGAACTCGCGGTCGAAGAGCGGCAGGATGCCCGCCACGAGGATCGCCCCCAGCACCACGCCCATGGCCTGAAGGCCCATGGCGAGGATCTTGGTCTCCGGGTTCGTGGGCAGGAAGTCGCCGTAGCCCACTGTGGAGATGGTCGTGTTGACCCAATAGAAGCCGTCGAACAGCGTCGGCGGCTCCTCGGCCCGGCGCTCGAGCTCGGCATAGGCGATGCCGGCTCCGAACACCGTCAGGCCCCAGAGGATGAACGCGAAGCGCACGACCGTGATCCGGAACAGGTAGCGGTGGATCACCGGCATCAGGTCGAGGATGCGCAGTACCCATAGGCACTGGAGCACCTCGAAGTCGGGCGGCAGGAACTCGAACGGCGCGGTCAGCACGATGATGACGATGTCGAGCACGTTGTGTCGGAGCCACTCGAGGTTGTCGGGCGCGATCCGCAGCACGGCTAGCGCCTCGACGACGAAGAAGCTCCAGATGCCGAGGTAGAGGATGTCGACCACGGTCCCCCACGCGCTGCCGAGGTGAAAGTAGTTGAGCAGCAGGTAGGGGATGACGAGGACCGCGACGACCACCGCCGGGATCTCCCAGCGCCGCGCGCGGCGCCGCTGGTCGGGCGTCATGCTCGGGAGGGCGTGGGTGCCTTGCGGGTGGTACACGAAGCCTCGGGGCGCACTATGCCACTGCCGGCAGGGGCCGAGGCGCCTGCGCTAGCTTCGCGCGATGGCTTCGGGAGGAGGTGAGCGGTCGCTCGAGCGGGGCGCCGAGAGCGGGCCGACCGGCGGGGCGCTCGAGCACGCGCGGGCGCTGCTGTCCGACGACGCCCGAACTCGCGCGGACGGCGGCGGCGATCGCCCGGCTTCCTCGATCTGCTCGATCGCGAAGGCGTCGGTTCGACCGGTCGCGCGCAGGACCTCATGCTCTCGCGTCGCACCATCCCCCGCGATCTATGAGCGCCCGTGGCGCCCCGCGCTCGGCCGAATCGCCAAGGGCCCGCGCGGTCCCAGATGGAGTGCCTCGCCCGCGAGCTGCTCGACCTACACCGTGACCGCGAGCAGGCCGTCCTCGAACTCGCGTGCGGAACGGGCAACTTGACGTGCGAGCTCGGCCGTCCGGTGGGGCTCGCCGTGGGCGTCGACGTGTCCGAGACCATGCTCGTGCGCGCCGCCGAGCGCGCACGCGGCGTCGGCCTTTCGAACGTCGCCTACGTGCGTGCCGCGGCCGAGGCGCTGCCGTTCGCCGACGGCGTGTTCGACGCGGTCTGCTGTTTCGTGGCGCTGCACCTGTTCGCGGACCCGTTCGGCGCGCTCGGACGCGTGCACGACATCCTCCGCCCGAGGGGCGGCTCGCGATCCTCACCTCGGTGCGCCGCGCTCCCGCACCGGCGCGTCCGCTCGAGTCGGCGCTCGGGGGTGCTCACGGGGCTGCGCCTGTTCGGGCGCGACGAGCTGGTCGACGCGCTGCGGAGATGCGGCTTCGAGGTGGCCAATCGGAGGATCGCCGGCCTCACCCAGGTCTGGCGGCACGGCGTCGCTGAGGGCGGGGCGCGCCCGCCCTCAGCGACCCGCGCGGCGGCGCTACGCGCTCCCGCCCGCCGCTGCGCCGCCCGGTGCGCTGCTCCGCGCCGCTAGCCCGACCGCCAGCCCGAGGATGGCCAGCGCCAGGTGCAGCAGGTTGTCCGCCAGGTTGATCGGGGCGATGAAGAGCACGTTGTCGCCGGCGATAACGCCCCAAATAGTCACGACGACGTACACCGCGCCGAAGATCAGCGCGCCGGTGACGGCGGTCGAGGGCCTCGACGCCATCGCGACGAGGAACACGCCGCTGAGGATGTGCACGATGTTGTGCCAGCCGTTGACCTCGAACACGATCAGCAGATCGCCCTGGACGGCTTCGCCGACCTCGAACGAGGTGCCGTCGCCGCCGATCAGGAAGCCGATGATCCCGACGAGGATCAGGACAATCCCGACCGCCAGGCAGAACGTCTGAGCGAGCGAGCGGCCCGCGCCGGCTCCGGCGCGGGCCGAGCTGCTTGCCTCCATTTCAGACTCCTTCCGTAGGAACGTCTTTCTACCCGCGGCTTACCCGAACGTTCGAGGCGAAAACTGTCTTGGCGGGCGTCGCCCTTCGCCGGCGCCCCGGACGGTGGGCGGAGCGCGGCCCCGGTGGGCGGTTTGAGTGCGCGTGCCCGCGGGGTAGGCGAGTTCCATGACCGAGAACGACGAATCCAAACCCGACTCCGCGCGCGGCGCCGACGAGCAAGACGGCGCTCAGGGCGAGCACGAGGAGGCCCACGGCGACCAGGCCCAGCGCACGGCGCCGCCCGGCAATCCCGCCACCGACCAAGATGCCATCGACAAGGGCGAGGACAACCTCGGCCGCGTAGCCGGCCGCTAGCGCGCCGCGCGCCCGGCGGGCGCCGGAGCTAGTCCCGCACCCTCAGCACGACCTTGCCGAGCGCGCCACGCTCCTCGAGCCGCGCGACGGCTTCGCCGCCCTGCTCGAGCGCGTAGGTCGAGTCGAGGATCGGGCGCACCGACCCGTTGGCGATCAGGCGCTCGAGGTCGGCCTGGATCTCCGCGGTCAACCCCGGGTCTCCCCCGACGAACGCGCCCCACGCGACACCCACTACCTCGGCGTTGCGCAGGAGCAGTCGGTTGACCCGGAGGGTGGGGATCTCGCCCTCCGCGAAGCCGACGACGAGCAGTCGCCCCTCGGGTGCCAGCGCGCGCACCGAGTCGGCGAAGCGCTCGCCCCCGACCGGGTCGAGGATCACGTCGGCGCCGCGCCCGCCCGTCAGCTCACGGACCGCGTCGAGCCAACCGTCGACTCGCACGACCTCGCCGGCTCCGGCCCGGCGGGCAACCTCCTCCTTGACGTCGGTCGAGACCACGGCTACCACGTGTGCGCCGCCGCCCCGGGCGACCTGGACGGCCGCGCTGCCGACGCCGCCCCCGGCCCCGTGCACGAGCACCGTCTCGCCTGCGCGCATCCGCCCCCGCCGATGCAGCGCGAAGTGCGCGGTGTGGTAGTTCATGACGTAGGCGGCGCCCTCCTCGTACGACCACCCGTCGGGCAGGGGGAAGGTCATGGCCGCGGGTCCCGCCGCGCGCTCGGCGAAGCCGCCGAAGGTGAAGGCCATGACGCGCTCGCCGGGCTCGAACGCGTTGCCGCCGTCTACCACGGTGCCCGCGACCTCGGACCCGGGCGCGAACGGAGGATCCGGCTTGATCTGGTAGAGCCCGCGCGAGAGGAGCACGTCGGGGAAGGCGACCCCGGCGGCGTGCACGTCGACGAGCACGCCGTCGCCGCGGTCGGGCTCCGGCGCGTCCTCGACGAGCCGCAGCGAGCGCGGGCCCTCGAGCTCGTGAACCTGGAGAGCGCGCACGCGGGCGCGCCCTCAGGCGTGGGCCTCGAGGTGGCGCACCGGCACCGAGAATCGGCGCTGCGCCTCCTCGACGACGCCCTCCTCGCGCCAGTTGCGCCCGCCCTCGCCGTGGGTGAAGAGCACGATCTCGTCGGCGTCGAAGGTCGCGAGCGCGTCCTCGATCGCCGTGAGCGGATTCGACTCGCCCGTCTCGCCGTGTGCATCGACGCCTTCTTCCTCGAGTCGCTCGACGCTCTCGGCCTGGACCTCCTCGGCACGCTCGATCGCCGGGTCGGGGTCGGCGAGCAGAAAGCGCCGGCGGCTGATCAGCGCGGGCGCGACCACGAGCACCTCGGCGTCGCGGGCGGCGTCCTCGCCGAGGGCCGAGCGGAGCACGTCGGCCGAGAGCGGCTCGGAGGCGAGGGCGAGGATCTTGGTCGGCATAGGTTGGGGGGTCATTGCCGCGAGGCCGGCTAACGCAGCGGCAGGTTAACCGCACAAGGGACGCACGCGCCCGCGTCGGCGGCCGGGCACCGGCATACTAAGCGCGTGCCCGCCGCGACCGACATCTCGGACGCGCTGCGCCCGCTCGTCGAGGCCCCGGAGCGCGCCGCCGTCTTCTGCGACGTCGACGGGACGCTCGCGCCGATCGTCGAGCACGCCGAGCTCGCCCGGGTCTCGGAGTCGACAGCGCGGCTCCTGGGCGAGCTCGCGCGCCGCTACCCCGTCGTGGCCTGCATCTCCGGCCGCTCGGCCACCGAGGCGCGCCGGCTCGTGGGCGTGGGGTCGCTCGACTACGCGGGCTACCACGGCGCCGAGCTCCTGCGCGCGGGCGCGCGCGAGCCCGAGCGCCTCCCAGAGCTCGAGGACGGCGCGGACCGCGTGCGCCGCTTCGCCACCGAGCACCATCGCCCGCCGCTCCGCCTCGCGCGCGTGCGGCTCGAGGACAAGGGACCGACCTTCGGGTTCCACTGGCGCGGCGCCCCGGACGAGGACACCGCCCGCGCGCGGGTCGAGGACGTCGCCCGGGCGGCCGAGGCCGAGGGCCTCGCCACGCACTGGGGGCGTAAGGTGCTCGAGGTACGCCCGCCCGTGGCCATCGACAAGGGACGAGCGGTCCGCCGCCTGGTCGAGGACCGCGACATCGATGCCGCGCTCTTCGGCGGCGACGACCGCACCGACCTCGACGGGTTCGACGCGCTCGAGGCCTTGCGCGAGGAGGGGGAGATCGAGGCGAGCGTCTGCATCGGCGTCTCATCCGCCGACGGTCCCGGCGAGATCGTCGAGCGCGCCGACGTCGTGGTCGACGGGGTCGGTGGGTTCGCCGAGGTGCTCGCCGCACTCGCCGAGCCGCGCTGAGGCGGGCCCGCCGCCGTGCGCTTTCCGGACTTCCTGCGCGCGGCCACGCTGCTGTTCGCCGGATCGGCGAGCGCACTCGCGTTCGTAGCCACGATCGGGGCGGGCGGCCGCGGCGACCTCGGGCTCGCCATCTTCGCCGCTGCTTGGTGGCCGCTCGCGACGGTCGCCGGCCTCGTGCTCGGGCGCAGTCCCGAGGCCTCGAGCGGGATCGCGCGCCTGATGGCGAGCGCCCGCCAGAGCCCCGCCCTCCCTGAGCTCGAGCCGGGAGCGATCCTCTTCAACCGCCTGTGGGGGCTCGCCCTCTACACCGTCGTCGCCGGCGGAGTCGGCTTCCTCCTGCCGCCGGTCCCAGCGGTCGCAGCCGGCTACGCGCTGCTAGTCACGCTCATGTGGCGCAAGCAGGCAGCCGCCGTGACCGCTGTCGAGGGCCGCGACGGCGTCCGCTTCTACGTCGACCGGACCTCGCCCTTCAAGCCGACGCGCCTCCTCCGAACGCCGGGCTTCCGCCACTTCGAGGCCGCGGGAGAGCGGCGCGAGCCTCAGCTCGAGGCGGTCGAGTCGCGCGCGCGCAAGCGGTCGAATTCGGCCCACGAGCGCGTATTGGCGACATGGCGCGGCGCGACCCACCCTCGCCGGGCGGTCGCGACCGCGTACTCCGCGTTCCGCAGCGTCTCCGGCCCGTGCGCGTCCGAGTCGAGAACGAGCGTCACCCCGGCCTCGACCGCCCGCCGCGCGTTCGTCTCCGACAGGTCGCGGCGGTCCGGGTTGCCGTTCACCTCGAGGAACGTGCCCGTGCGCGCCGCCGCCTCGAACATGCGCTCGAGGTCGAGCGCATAGGGCTCGCGGCGCTCGATCAGTCGCCCCGTGGGGTGGCCGATGGCGTCGACGAGCGGGTGCTCGATCGCGCGCACCATGCGATCGGTCATCTCGCGCTCGCCGAGCCGGAACGAGGAGTGGAGGCTCGCGATCACCCAGTCGAGCTCGGCGAGCAGCTCGTCGTCGTAGTCGAGCGAGCCGTCGGGGTGCACGTTGACCTCCGACCCGGCGAGCAGGCGAAAGCCGTCGCCGAGCTCGGCGTCGACGGCGCGGATGTGCTCGACGTGGCGGCGCAGCGCTCCGGGCGAGACGTGGTTGCCGAAGCCGTGCGAGGCGGAGTGGTCGGTGATGGCCAGGTACTCGAGCCCGCGCTCGCGCGCGGCCGCGGCCATCCCCTCGACCGTCGCGCGGCCGTCCGAGGCGATCGTGTGGCAGTGGAGCTCGCCGCGCAGCGACTCCACGGTGACCAGCTCCGGTAGCTCGCCGGCGCGTGCGGCCTCGAGCTCGCCGCGGTTCTCGCGCAGCTCGGGCGGGATCGGCTCGAGCCCGAGCAGCGCGTAGACCTCCTCCTCGGTTGCGCACGCGTGCGTGACCCCGTCCTCGTCGTCGGCCACGCCGTACTCGCTCACGTGCAGACCCCCGCGTACAGCCTGCGTGCGCAGGGCCTCGTTATGCGCCCCCGAGCCCGTAAAGTGCTGAAGCAGGTTTCCGAACGTCTCGGGGGCGACCACGCGCATGTCGACCGGCAGGCCGTTGTGGGTCACCGCGCGCGCGCCCGACTCGCTCGACGAGGTGAGCTCGAGCAGCGACAGCTCGCCGAAGGCCTCGACGATCGCCGCCGCGTCGCGCGAGGCGACGACGACGTCGAGGTCCTTGCACGTCTCGGCCTTGCGGCGCACACTGCCCGCGAGCTCGACGCGCTCGCACGCGGGGTGCTCGCGCAGCGCGGCCGCGATCCCTTCGCCGATCGCGCGGGCGCGCGAGAGCAGGATGCGCTCGCGCGGAGCCCCCTCGGGGTTCGCGGCGATCGCGGCGAGGACGGCGGCCTCGGCCTTCGCCCCGAAGCCGGGCACCGAGCGCAAGCGCTCGGCCTCCGCGGCGCGACGCAGCTCGTCGAGCGACTTCACGCCGAGCGCCTCGTAGACCTTGCGCGCACGCTTGGGGCCGAAGCCCGGAAGGCGTGTCACCTCGACGAGCCCGGCGGGGAATTTCTCCTTCAGGCGCTCGGCCTGGGGGAGCGATCCTCGCTCGAGGAGCACGTCGATCTTCTCGGCGATGGTCTTGCCGATGCCCGGCAGCTCCGTGACCCGGCCCGCGCGCGCCAGGTCCTCGACCGATCGCGACGCCTCGCGGATCACCCGGGCGGCGTTGCGGTACGCGACCACGCGATGGACGATGGCGCCGTCGAGCTCGTAGAGGTCCGCGAGCTCGTCGAAGTGGGCGGACAGCTCGGCGTTGCGCATCGGCCTCGGGAGGGTACGCACGGCTCCGAGGCCGCCGCGCCCTTCGGGGCGCCGTGCCTATAGCTATATTTTCTGAAGCTTTAGACCCGAAACGACGTGGAGGCTCCGTGGCAGGCCAGCTCGCCGACGTGACCGACAACAACTTCCAGGCCGAGGTGCTCGAGTCGCCCGAGCCGGTGCTCGTCGACTTCTGGGCCCCGTGGTGCGGTCCCTGCCGAGTCGTCGCGCCCGTGCTCGAGGAGATCGCCTCCGAGCGCAGCGACGTGCGGATCGTCAAGCTCAACGTGGACGACAATCAGCAGACGGCCGCGCGCTACGGGGTCATGTCGATCCCGACGATGATCCTGTTCAAGAACGGCCAGCCGGCCGAGACGATCGTCGGCGCCCTGCCCAAGCCGCGCCTCGTACAGCAGATCGAGCCCGCTCTCGCTTAAGCTGCCGCGATGGCGTTCGAGCTCGTACCCGCGCCCGGCGGCCTCTGGCTCGAGGGCCAGAGCGACGGCGACGAGATCGGCGCCTACAAGGGCCACGCGATCGCCATCGCGCTGCGCGACACCGACCCGCTGTCCGCGGCCCAGCCCGAGGACGCGAGCTCGGCGACGACCGAAGGACTGCTCGGCTGGGGGACGACCTACTTCCTCATCTGCGATCCGGATCGCGACGCCCCGGTGTGGGTCGCCAAGGAGAGCATCACGAGCCAGCGGTTCAACGGCGCCTCGTGAAGGTCGCCTACGTCTTCTCGACCTCGGGTCACACCGCGAGCTACAAGCTCGGGCAGATGATCCTGCCCCAGCTCGCAGACGGCGACCACGGGGTCGAGGTCGTCGGGATGTTCTTCTTCGACGACAACACCTACATCCTCCGCGCCGGCGACCCGCTCGGCGAGCGCCTCGGGCGCGTCGCCCGCGACAGCGGCATGCTCCTCATGCTCTGCGACCAGTGTGCGCTCGAGCGCGAGCTCGCCGAGGGGGAGAAGCGCAACGCGCGTCCGTCGGGGACGGTCGAGGGCGTGCAGGTTGGCTGCTTCCCAGACCTCTACGCGGCGCTGTCGGGCAATCCGCCCGACCAGGTCGTCACGTTGTAGGCGGCCGGCTGGGCGCCTCCGCGCTCGCTCGCGACGACGGCTAGCGCCTCGTCCGCGCCCCGTCAGGCGCTGACGGTCGCGCGCGCGATCCCGATGCGAAGACCGCGGCCCTCGATCTCGGTCGACTCGACCGCTTCGGGCGCACCGTCGTCGTAGCGCAGCCCCACCGCGAGCGTCTCCGTGGTCACGTAGTCCTCGTGGGCGCGCGCCGCGTCGAGCAGCTCCTCGTCGCCCGCGAGCGCGAGCTCGATCCGGTCCTCGACCGCTAGGCCGGCGCCCTTGCGCGCCGACTGGACGGCGTGCACGACCTCGCGCGCGAGGCCCTCGCGCCGCAGCTCGTCGTCGAGCTCGAGGTCGAGCGCGACCGCGTGGCCGCC
>DAIOHA010000034.1:0-9823 GCA_036744955.1 Thermoleophilaceae bacterium
ACGGCGCTCGGCTTCGCGCGCTCGCTCGGGGAGTTCGGCTCCGTCGTCCTCATCTCCGGCAACATCCCCTTCAAGACCGAGGTCGCGTCGGTCTTCATCTTCGGACAGGTCGAGTCGAACAACGTGACCGCGGCGGCGGCGGTCTCCGTCGTCCTGCTGCTGCTGTCGCTCGTAATGATCGTCGGCGTCACCGCGCTCTCGCGCTGGAGGTCCGGCCATGAGCGCTAGGTACGGGCTGCGGGCAGCGGCCCTCGGCTACCTCGGCCTGCTCCTCGCGCTGCCGGTCGGCGTCGTCTTCGTGCGCTCGTTCGGCGAGGGCCTCGGCGCGGTGTGGGCGTCGATCACGACGCCCGAGGCCCTGCACGCCTTCTGGCTCACGTGCGTGATGGTCGCCTTCGCCGTCCCGGCCAACACGGTCTTCGGCGTGGTGTGCGCGCTCGCGCTCGTGCGCCACGACTTCCGCGGGAAGTCGGTGCTGAACGCGGGCATCGACCTCGCCTTCGCGGTCTCGCCGGTCGTCATCGGCCTGTCGCTCATCCTCGTCTACGGCCGGCTCGGCTGGTTCGGCGACTGGCTGACCGAGAACGGCATCCGCGTCATCTTCGCGCCGCCCGGCATGGTGCTCGCCTGCATCTTCGTGTCGCTGCCGTTCGTGGTGCGCGAGGTCGTGCCCGTCCTGCGCGAGATCGGCACGGAGCAGGAGCAGGCCGCCGAGACGCTCGGCGCCTCGGGCTGGCAGACCTTCTGGCGCATCACGCTGCCCGCCATACGCTGGGGTGTCACCTACGGAGTCGTGCTCACAACGGCACGCGTGCTCGGCGAGTTCGGTGCGATCTCTGTCGTCTCGGGCAAGCTCTCCGGGCGCACGGAGACGCTCACGCTACGCGTGGAGGAGCGCTTTCAGACCTTCGACATGGTGGGCGCGTACTCCGCCTCGATCGTCCTGGCGCTGATGGCCCTCGTCACGCTTCTCGGCATGAACCTCGTCAAGAGAAGGGAGTCGACATGAGCATTTCGGTCCAGGGGGTATCGAAGCGCTTCGGCGACTTCACCGCCCTCGATGACATCTCGCTCGACGTGCCCGAGCGATCGCTCACCGCGCTGCTCGGTCCGAGCGGCTCCGGCAAGTCGACGCTCCTGCGGGCCATTGGCGGCCTCGAGTCCCCGGACACAGGTCGGATCGTGATCTCCGGAGAGGACCAGACGACGGCGCCGGCGCGCTGCCGCGACGTCGGGTTCGTCTTTCAGCACTACGCCGCCTTCAAGCACATGACCGTCCGCGACAACGTCGGCTTCGGCCTCTCGATCCGCAAGCGCCCCAAGGCGGAGATCGCCTCTCGCGTCGACGAGCTGCTCGAGCTCGTCCACCTCGGCCCGCTCGGAGAGCGCTACCCGCACCAGCTCTCGGGCGGACAGCGCCAGCGCATGGCGCTCGCTCGGGCGCTCGCGGTCCAGCCCAAGGTCCTCCTCCTCGACGAGCCGTTCGGCGCCCTCGACGCGAAGGTGCGCAAGGAGCTCCGAGCGTGGCTTCAGCGCCTGCACGAGGAGGTGCCAGTGACCACGATCTTCGTCACCCACGATCAGGAGGAGGCGATGGAGGTCGCCGAGCAGATAGTGCTCATGGACGAGGGCCGCATCCAGCAGGTCGGCGGGCCCCGCGAACTCTACGAGTCGCCGGCGAACGAGTTTGTGATGTCGTTCATCGGGCCGGTGAGCCGGGTAGGCGACGCGTACGTGCGCCCGCACGACTTCGAGGTCCTGCGCGGCCGGGAGCCCGGCGCACTCGAGGCGACGGTCACCCGCGTCACCTACCTCGGCTTCGAGGTGCACGTCGAGTTCACCACGGCGGACGGGGTCGACGCGTGGATCCAGCTCACGCGCCTCGAGTACGAGCGCCACGCGCTGGAGAGCGGCGACACGATCTTCGTGCGTCCGCAGCGGTCGCTGTCGTTCGCCGCGGAGGCGCGCGACGGCGCGGCGACACTGGACGGCGCGGCGACGGTCACGTCGATCGAGGCGGCCGGCTAGCCGCCGGGGGCGGGCCCCGGCTAGCCCCCGGAAGCTTGCTTCGCTCGCCCTAGACCTGGCCCTCGACCGCGCCGGGCACGCCGGTGTTGGTCGAGTACTTCGGCTGGATTCGGGTGTCCGGGCGGATGTGGTGCACGGCCTGGGCCACCGCGATCGCCGCCTCGGCGAAGCCGGTGGCGATGAGCTTCAGCTTGCCGTCGAAGGTGGTGATGTCGCCCGCCGCCCAGACGCCCTCCATGGAGGTCCGCATCGTGGGGTCGACCACGATCGCTCCCTTGGAGATCTCGAGCGGCCACTCCTTGAGCGGTCCGAGCGCGGTCTTGAACCCGAGCTGGAGCAGGATCGCGTCGCAGTCGACGTCAACGGTGTCGTTCTCGTCCTCCGAGTGGAAGAGCGTGACGCGCTCGACCCCGCTGTCACCCGCGACCTCCTTGACCTGGTAGGGGACGCGCACGTCGACCTTGCCGGCCTCGGCGGCCTCCTCGATCTCCTTGACCGTGATCTCGTGGGCACGGAAGCCCTCTCGGCGGTGCACGAGAGTGATCGACTCGGCGGTGTCGAGGAGGTTGATCGTCCAGTCGCAGGCGGAGTCGCCGCCGCCGATGATCATCACGCGCTTGCCGGCGAAGGCCGCCTTCTCGCTCACGAGGTAGTGCGCTCCGCGGCCCTCCCACGGCTCCATGTCGTAGCCCGGGAGCTTCTTGGGCTCGAACGCGCCGTGGCCGCCGGCGATGACGATCGTGCGCGTGAGCAGGTCGCCGCGGTCGGTCTTGAGGCGGATGACCTGGCGCTCGGGGTCGTCGGGGTCGGGCTCGTACTCGACGCGGTCGGCGGTGGTCTCGAGGTGGACGGGCACGTCGAACTGCTCGAGCGCCTGCTTGCGGAGCTGCTCGACGAGGTCCTTGGCGAGCACGCGCGGGTACCCGGGCACGTCGAAGATCCACTTCTCGGGATAGAGCGTGGTGAGCTGGCCGCCGAGCTCCGGCAGCGAGTCGATGATGCGGCAGCTCGCCTCGCGCATGCCGGCCCAGAACGCGGTGATGAGGCCAACCGGGCCGGCGCCGATCACCGTGATATCGCGGATATCGGGGTCGAGCTCGCCGCTCGCCGCCCCATAGGCGCGCTCGGGCGCGCCGCCATTTCCGTGCTGGGTCATCTGGGTCTCAGGTGAGTGTCGGGGTAACTGCCACGGCCTCCCCGTCGAGCGCGTTCAGCGCGCGCTCCACCGAGGCCGAGATGCAGGTGAAGATCGGCGTCTCCGACTCGGTGTAGGCGCTCGACTCGGTGCCGCGGAGCTCGTGCACCAGGTCGAGGAACTCACCCGGGTCGTCGGCGTCGAAGGAGACCAGGAACTCCTGGTCGTCGAGACCATAGCTGTAGGCGGTGTTGATCTCGATCGAGGGATGGCGGCGGCCGGTCTCGATGTGGCCGCGCATGATCCGCATGCGCTCGTCGGCCGGCAGGCGGTACCACTCGCGCTTCTTCCACAGCGGGTAGACGATGAGGTAGCGGCTCTCGGAGCTCTCGCGCGGGGCGAGCGGTGGCGTCTCGCCCGCAGGCGTGTACGGCGAGGGCTTGGTCATCGCCAGGTAGGAGTGGGGGACCTGCGCGTAGCGCATGATGCCGCTCTGGTTCAGGACGACGTGCAGCTCGTGGATGGCGTCGAGGCTGGGGGAGACGGTGCGGACCATGAGGTCGGCGTCGCCGCGGGTGCCCACGAGCGAGTAGGTCCGCAGGTAGTGGTCGTCGGCGAAGTCGAGGCACGCGGCGGCGAACTCGCGTTTGTCCTGCGCCCGCTCCTCGGGCGCGCGCCGCCGCCAGGCGGGTTCGAGCTTGAGGAAGGTCATCTTCACGAAGTTGCGCTCGGCCATCGACCTAGAGTTTGGCGCATGGCGTCCGTGGCGGCTCGACGCGCGGCGGTCGGGCTCGCGCTGGCGGTGGCCCTCCTGGTGGGGGTGAGCGCGAGCGGCGCCCGGGAGGCCTCCGCCGCCATCGCCGGATCATCCGAGCGGGCGCGCGGCGGCCAGGCGGGCCGCGTCGCGCTCCTCTTCCTTCCGTGGGCGGGGGGCGACCGTGAGCTGCTGCGCCGACTCGGGGAGCGGCGCGAGCTGGCGCTCGGCCTAACGAGCCCCACGGTCGGCGGCTACTCGCCGGACGCGATGCTGCTCGACGTCGGGCAGGGGGCGCGCCTGCCCTTGCGGATGTACCGGGGTCCGAGTCCTCGGCTCGAGCTGCGGGCCCCGCCGAGCGACGCGGGGCCCGGTCGGATCGACGGCTGGGCGCGCGCGGTCGCGCGGGCGCGGGCGGCGCCGGGCGCGGTCGTCCCCGGCCTGTTCGCCGAGACGGTGCAGCGCGCGGGGATCCGCGTCGCGTACGTCGGGCCGCGAGGCACGCGCAACGCAGAGGCGGCGGTCGCGGCGCGTCGCTCCGGGGTGGTTGCGGCGGCCGAGTTCGTGGGGGATCAGCGGGTCGGAGCGCACGCCCGCGCCCGCTGGCGGCACGCGCGCGTGCTCGTCGCGCGCCTTCCAGGCGACCGGCCCGGGTGGGGCGCGCTCGACGAGGTGCTCGCCGCGCGGCGGCCGAGCGACACCGTGCTCGTGGTGCGCTCGCCACCTCCGGGGCAGGGGCGGGGGCCGCTGCTCGCCACGGGCATCGCCGGGCCGGGAGTCGCGTCGGGGGCCGCGCTGACGTCCGCGACCACGCGACGCGCGGGCCTCGTCGCTGCGACCGACGTTGCGCCCAGCGCGCTCGCCGGACTCGGCGTCGCAATCCCGCGCCCGATGGAGGGAACAACGCTCCGAGCGGCCTCCGGGAGCGACGGCCTACGCACGGCGCTCGCCACGCTTGACCGACTGCCAGCCCTCCGCGCCCGGCGCCCGCCCGTCCTGCTCGGGCTGCTTGGCGCGTGGCTGCTTGCCCTCGGCGCGCTCGCGGCCGCGCGCGGGCGCGCCGGCGCCCGGACCGGCGTCCGCCTCGGCCTTCTCGCCGCGCTGTGGCTACCCGGGCTCGCGCTCGCCGGCGCGGCGCTGGCGCCCGCGTCGGCGGCGATCGAGGCCGCGATCCTCGCGTTCGGTTCGCTCGCGCTCGCCGCGGCGACCGACCGCCTCCTGCCCTGGCCCGCGGGTGCGGCTCTATCCACCGCCGCGGTCCTGACCGCCTACACGGTCGACCTCGCGGCGGGATCGGCGCTCACTGCCGCGGCGGTCACCGGCCCGAACCCCGCCGCCGGCGCCCGCTTCTACGGGATCGGCAACGAGCTCGAGGCGCTGCTCGGGGTCTCGGTCCTGCTCGGGGTCGGCGCGGGCCTGGCGGCCGCGCGTCCGAGGAGCCCGCGCGCGGCCGCGTTGGGGTTCGCGCTCGCCGGGGTGGGCACGGCGGCAGCCATGGGCGCCGGTCGGCTCGGCGCCGACGTCGGCGCGGTGATCACGCTCGGCGCGGGGGCGACGGTCGCCGCGGCGTGGGTCCTCGGGCCGCGCGCGCGTCGCCTCGCGCTGGCGCTCGCCCCGCTCGCGGCGGTGGGCGCGTTGCTCGCGCTCGCCGTCCTCGACCTCGCCACGGGCGGCGAAGCGCACCTCTCGCGCTCCGTCCTCGACGCACAGGGTGTGGACGCCGTGCTCGAGATCGCTCGCCGGCGCGCGGCCGTGGGGCTCGCGCTCCTGTCCGCGCCCGCCGCCGCCGCGCTCGTGGTCGTGTGCGCCAGCGCGCTGGCCGCCCTCGCGGTCGGCCGCGGGGCGGTCCTGCGCCCGCTCGCCGCCCATGGCGCCGAGGCGTTCGGGGCGGGGCTCGCGGGCGCGTGGGCGGCGGTGGTGGCCGGTGCGCTCGGGAACGACTCGCCGCCCGACATGCTGGCGATCGGGACCGTCCTGCTGCTGCTCGCCGCGGGGTACGCGCGTGCCGCCCCGGACGGCGCGGGTGCACCACCAGGTGCCGCTACAGGCGCCGCTTTCCGGCTCAACCCGAGCCGCTAAGAGCCCGCCGCGCTGCTCTAGGCTGCGCCGGTGCGCGTCGCTCTCGTGTCGCCGTACTCGTACGGCTATCCCGGGGGAGTCGCCCGCCACGTCGAGGCGCTCGCCGACGAGCTACGCGCCCGCGGCCTCGACACGACGCTGCTCGCGCCGCACGACCCCGACGATCGGCTGACGCGGCTCCTCCACGGCGGCCGCCCGCCGCAGCGCCGCCCCCGGCCGGCCGACCTCGTTCCGCTCGGGCGGACGGTCGCGGTGCGCGCGAACGGGGCGCGCTCCAACCTCGGCTGCACGCTCGAGGGCATCGGGCGCCTGTCGGGCGAGCTGCGCCGGGGCCGCTTCGACGTCGTCCACGTGCACGAGCCGAACGCCCCGCTCGCGAGCTGGTGCGCCGTCGAGCTCGCTCGGTCGCCACTCGTCGGGACCTTCCACGCCCACTCGACGAGCCGCCTCGTGAACGTCACCGCGGCCAACCTTGTCGGCGCGCGGCGGCTCTACAACAAGCTCGCCGTCCGCATCGCGGTGTCCGAGGCGGCGCGCTGGACGGCCGAGCGCTTCTACGGCGGTCGCTATCGCGTCGTCCCCAACGGCGTCGACGCGACCGCGGGCGGCCTCGGGGTCGCTCTCCCGCGGCCGCTCGCTCCGGCGGGGAGCGGGACCGGCGCCTGCGGGCGCCCGCTCCGACTGCTCTACCTCGGCCGTGCCGAGGAGCGCAAGGGGCTGCCGGTCCTGCTGCGCGCATTCGAGGCGCTGCGCGCGGGCGGCACCGACGTCGAGCTGACCATCGCCGGCCCGGAGCCGGACGAGGTCCGCGCGCTCGTTCCCTCTGACGGCGGCGTGGGGCTCGCCGGGCGCGTGACCGAGGCCGAGAAGTGGCGACTGCTGCGCGAAGCCGACCTTATGTGCGCCCCGTCGCTCGGAGGCGAGAGCTTCGGGATGGTGCTCGCCGAGGCGCTCGCGGCGGGGACGCCCGCGGTGTGCTCGGACATCGCCGGCTACCGCGAGATCGTCCGGGACGGCGTCGAGGGGGCGCTCGTGGCGCCCGGGCGCCCGGACGAGCTCGCCGCGGCCGTGCGCGCTCTCGCTCGCGACGACGCGCGTCGCGAGGCCATGGCCGCCGCGGCGCGCGCCGGCGCGCAGCGGTTCGCCTGGCCGGGGGTCGCGGACGAGGTGATCGCGGCCTACGAGGAGGCGGCGGCGCTCCCGGCTCCGGCGGGGCGTCGCGCGCGGATGGGCGCGCGGCTCGGGCTCGTGCCGGCAGATCGGCGTAGTGCCGCGCCCGCGGGCCCCTCGCACGCGCTCCCCGCGCGCGCTCGAGTTGACGCCTCAAGGCGGCCGGGAAGCCGCGGCCGGGGGGCGGTCGCCGGGGCCCTCGGCCTCGCGGTGACGGCGGCACTCGCCGGGGCGCTCCTCTTGGCCGACGACCGGCCCGCGAGCATCGCGGACGCGCTCACTCCTGCCGGGCCCGCATGGGCGCTCGCCGCGGTCGTGCTCATGGGCGTCGCCCCGCTCGCGCGCGCGGAGGCCTGGCATGCACTCCTGCGCGGCGCGCTCGGGCCATCCCTCGCGCCTCGACGCGCCGACACCGCACGCGCGACGCTGATCGGGGTGCTGATGTCGGCGAGCCTGCCGGCGCGCCTCGGAGAGCTGTCGCGCGCGCTCGTCGTATCCGGCCGGCTCGGACGCCTGCGCGAGCGCTTGCCGCTCGTGGCCGGCACGATCGTCTCGCAGACGGTGCTCAACCTCGGGGCGCTTGCGGTCCTCGGATCGGTCGTGCTCGCCACCGCCGCGCCGGGGACCGGAAGCGCGTCGCAGGTCTCGCTGCTCACGATCGTGCCGGGCGCCTCTCTCGTGCTCGCAGCCGCAGGTACCGCGCTCGTCCGCGCCGGCGGCGACGCACCGGAGCGCAGCCGCCGCGCCGCGGTCGCCGCGGGGTTCGCGCGGCTGCGTACCGGCGTCGCGGCGCTCGCGCGGCCGAGCACGGGCGTTCACGCGGGCGCCGCCCAGCTCGTCGCCTGGCTTCTCCAGCTGCTCGCGTGCCTGGCACTGCTCGCCGGCTTCGGCCTCGCCGAGCGCACCGGGCTGGGCGGAGCCGCCGCCGTCCTGTTCGCGGTCAACGTGGCCGCCGCCCTTCCCGCCCTGCCCTCGAACGTCGGCGTCTTCCAGGCCGCGTGCGTCGCCGCGCTCGCGGCCTACGGCGTCGACGGTGTCGATGCACTCGCCTTCGGAATATCGCTTCAGGCGCTCGAGCTCGGTGTCGCCGCGGCACTCGGGGCACCGGTGCTCATGCGCGAGGGCGTTGGCTGGCGCGACATGCGCCGGCACGCGCTCGAGGCCGCCTCGCTCGAGCTGACGGCGCCCGTCCCCGCGCCGCGGCGGGCGCACGCCGGGAGCGCTTAACCGCCCCGCGTACAAACAGAGGAGCGAAATCTTCGACGCCGGTCGATAGGCCGGAGCCCGAGACGCGGACAAGATCTTGTCTAACCGTGACCGTCGCCTCCCGAGCCCGCTCTCCGCAACCGCGCATCCCCGCCATCGCTGCCGTCGCCGCCCCGTTCGAGCGCGACATCGACGTCTGCATCGGGCGCATCGGGCGCTGGCTGCGGACCGCCCGCGCCCGCGGCGCCGACCTCGTCGCCTTTCCCGAGTCCGCGCTCGGCGGCTACATGCTCGAGCCGCGACCCGGCGAGGTGCGCCTGCCCGAGCCGCCGCCGCTGCTGCGGCTCGACGGTCCGGAGATCGTTCGCCTCGTCGAGCTCGCGGGGCCCACCACCGTCTGTCTCGGCTTCACCGAGGACGCGCCGGGCGGTCCCTACTCGACCGGCGTGTGCCTGAACGGCGACGGGATCCTCGGCACTCAGCGCAAGGTCCACATTCCCCCGGCCGAGAGCCTCTGCCTGCGCTCCGGCGAGGGCTTCGCCGCCTTCGACACGCCGGTCGGGCGCCTCGGGATGCTGCTCTGCTACGACAAGCTCTTCCCCGAGGCCGCGCGCACGCTCGCCCTGGACGGCGCCGAGATCGTCGTCGCCCCGGCCGCTTGGCCGGTGTGTCGCAAGAGCGCCTCGCGCCTGATCGCGCGCGACCGCCAGACCCGCTACTTCAACCTCGTCGACCGCGCCCGCGCGGTCGAGAACCAGCTCGTGTGGGTGTCGACCAACCAGACGGGCGACTGGGGCGGGCTGCGCTTCCCCGGCTACGCCAAGGTGGTCAGTCCGCGCGGCGACGTGCTCGCGCGCACCCGCGCGCGCGAGCGCATGGCGCTCGCCCATGTCGACTCGCGCGCGGCGCTCGACGACGCAAGGACGCGTATCTGCCATCTCGACCATCGCCGGCCGGAGACCTACGGCGCGCCCTTCTCGTCGCCGCTCCCCGGTTTAGATCTGACCCCGACCGGCTAAGATTAGATTTAATCATGTGTGGAATAAGCGCCATCTACGGCGAGCCCGACTCGTACCGCGGCTGGCGGATGCTCCATCGCCTCACCCACCGCGGGCCCGACGACTCGGGCGCGGTCGCCGTCCAGAGCAACTGGATCGGCCAGACGCGCCTGTCGATCGTCGATCTGACCGGCGGCCACCAGCCGCTGCGCAACAATTCGGGGACCTGGTACCTCGTCGGCAACGGCGAGGTCTACAACCACGAGCAGGTCCGCGACACGCTCGACGCCGACTCGTTCCGCACGAAGTCGGACAACGAGGTTGCCCTCCACCTGCTCGAGCAGCGCGGCCCCGACGCGCTCGGCGAGCTGCACGGCATGTACGCCTTCCTCGCCGCCCACATCGACGGCCGGTTCGTCGCCGTGCGCGATCCCGTAGGCATCAAGCCGCTCT